>CAYYBK010000220.1:0-3483 GCA_964470015.1 uncultured Syntrophales bacterium | reverse complement strand
CACCGTAATGGGTGGTGACGGAACCATGCTGCGGACGGCACGCTGTCTCTCAAAATACAATGTTCCTATTGTTGGTATTAATATGGGTAATTTCGGTTATCTCACCGAGGTTAATCTGAACGAAATGAATTCGGCGCTGGAGGTGATCTTAAGCGGCAACTATTTGACGGAAAAAAGGATGATGCTTGATGTGTCCATCAGTCAAGGTCCGAAAATCATCAACGCCGGAGTGGTTTTGAATGATGCCGTAATCGACCGGGGCAACCTTTCCCGGATAGTGGAACTGGAAACGACGATAAATAATAAATATCTGACAACTTATAAAGCGGACGGACTAATTATTTCGACTCCGACCGGTTCCACGGCCTATTCACTTTCGGCCGGCGGACCTATTGTCTATCCGGAGAAAGATTTGATAATCATTAATCCGATTTGCCCCCACACATTGACCAACCGTCCGATTATTGTTCCGGAAAATTCTGATCTGCGGCTGCGGCTGTGGTCGAAAGGCAGGGGCGCAATCCTGACCCTGGACGGCCAGGAAACATTCCGGGTCAGGTCCGGAGATGTTGTCACCATAAAAAAATCGAAGTATTCGACGACGCTGGTCCTTTCACCCCATCGAAGCTATTGGGAGATTTTGCGGTCCAAGCTCGGCTGGGGAGGCTTACCTTCAGGAGCTAAAAGAAGAAAAAATGCTTAATGAACTGAGCATTAAAAATTTTGCTATCATTGATGAACTCCAGGTTTCGTTCAAGAATGGGTTGAATGTTATTTCCGGTGAAACCGGTGCCGGTAAATCGATTATCCTCGGTGCAGTCGGCTTGCTTCTCGGTGACAGGGTTACTGCAGACATGATCAGATCCCAGGCGGATGCGGCAACCGTAGAGGCGCTCTTTGACATTGCACAAAATAAAACACTGCAAAAGAAAATCAGGGATATGGGCTTTGATGTCCAGGACGAGCTGATGATTCGCCGTGTTATTTCCCGCTCGGGGAAAAACAAGGCGTTGATTAATGCTCAATTGGCGACATTGGCCAACTTGGCGGCAATCGGCGAAACGCTGATTAATATCTGCGGCCAGCACGAACACCAGATCATTCTCAACGCGGAAAATCATATCGACATTCTGGATGAGTTCGGTGGTTGTCTGCAGGTGAGGGCTGCTTACGAAGATGCGTATAAGCAGCATCAAAAGATTAAAACGGAGAAGGAGAAACTGGAAAGTTTACGGCGGAGCAGGGAGGAGAAAACCGAATTAATTAAGTTTCAACTTAAAGAAATCGCCGATATTGCACCGCAAAACGAAGAGGACGATCTTCTTGCTGCCGAGAGAAAATTCCTGGTCAACATACAAAAGTTGGCTGATTACGCCGGCCGTGCCCATGATTTGCTTTACGGAGCAGCCGGTTCCGTAATCGAAAAGATAAAAGAAGTGCAAGGCCAGATAAAAGAGATAAAAAAAATTGATCCGAACCTGAAATTATCAGAAGCGGATATCGAGAGCAGCTTTTTCATCCTGCAGGAGGCGGCTTTATCGTTGCGCGATTACGGTAAAAAACTTGTCTTTGATCCGGAGAGAATCGCGGCCGTTGATGAACGGCTGGAAATGATCAACCGGTTGAAACGCAAATACGGCGGTTCTCTGGAAAATGTATTTAAAAAGAAATTGCTGATGGAAGAAGATCTGCTGATTGTTTCCAATGTGGCGGAGGAATTGAATAATCTGGCGCAGGAGGAAGAAAAAGCGAAAGCAAGGATGCGGGAAAATGCGCGGAAGCTTTCGCAGATGAGGGCAAAGGCGGCCGTAATATTGAAACATGCCGTCAACAGGGAAATTTCTGATTTAAATATGCCCCACGCTTCCTTCGAAATTAATTTCGAAAAAATAGGAGGAGAAGAAGCGGCGGAAATATTCGGCCCCCGGGGTGCAGATGTGGCGGAATTTTATTTACGGTCCAATATCGGAGAAGAAGAAAAACCGCTTAACAGGATTGCTTCCGGTGGTGAATTGTCGCGCATTGTTCTGGCCCTGAAAAATGTTTTGTCGCATACCGGTTCCGTGGCGACGATCGTCTTCGATGAAGTGGACAGCGGTATCGGCGGTGCTACGGCGGAAATAGTCGGCCGCAAATTGAAGGATGTTTCTGCCAGCCATCAGGTAATTTGCATTACTCATCTGCCGCAGATTGCCTGTTATGGAGACAGTCATTTACGGGTGGCCAAAAAGATTTCCGGCGGGCGTACGACAACTTTTGTCGACGAGTTGAATGATGAACAGAAAATGGAAGAAATAAGCCGGATGCTGGGCGGCGTTGACTTGACCGAAAAGACGCGAGAACATGCGCGGGAGATGCTCAAACGCGCCAGAGCGTTGTTTGTCGATCATAAAGAGGAGAAGATAAATGCTGAGAAAAGCGCGCATCGGTGACGTGAAGACCATTCATCGCCTGATCAATTTGTCAGCGGGGAAGGGCGAAATGTTGCCGCGTTCTCTAATGGATATATATAATTCCGTACGTGATTTTTTCGTCTATTACGACAGCGACGAAACATCGATTATCGGTATCTGTGCGATGAATATTATCTGGGAAAACCTTGCGGAAATAAGATCTCTTTATGTTGACGAAAATTACCGGATGCGGGGAATCGGTAAAAAGCTTGTGGAAGCCTGCATTTCGGAGGCGATTGCTCTGGAGCTGTATAAAATTTTTACACTCACCTATAAAAAAGATTTTTTCGCCAAAGTCGGCTTCCGGGAGGTTGACCGTACAACGCTGCCGGAAAAAATCTGGTCGGACTGTTTTCGCTGCTCCAAATATCCTGATTACTGCGACGAAGTCGCAATGATTGTGGAATTATGAGATTCGGGTACGGATTTTTCGTTTTGCTTCCGGTCATTTTTTTGCTGTCCGGCTGTGCCGGCAGAGTACCGGTTCCTCATCCGCCGCCGGTGGAAGCGCTGTTCCCCGTCAGGGCCGCCGATGTGGATTTCAGTGACGACCTGGATAACGATTCCCTGAACGCGGCGATTGAGCGCAGCCTTCACTATTATAATCGTATAGGAGATCATGTCGTTTACCGGCTGGCCGGCCGTTTGGTTACCCGTCAGCAGATGATCGCATCGTTGCTGGCCTTCCGGCAAATTATGCGGGAAGAAGGCGTTATTGATGACAGAAATAAGCGGATAAGCCGGGATTTTGATGTTTACCGGGCGACGGGTCAGGACGGTAGGGGAACGGTATTATTTACCGGTTATTATGTGCCGGTGATGGAAGGCTCTCTGACGCGGACGGACAAGTATAAATATCCCCTTTATAAACCGCCGCCCGATCTAGCCGACGGAAACAATGCCAAAGATGCCTATTACAGTCGCAAGGAAATTGATGCCAACGGGGTTTTACAGGGTAAAAATCTGGAAATTGCCTGGGTGGCCGATCCTGTAGAGTTGTTTTTTCTGCACATTCAAGGTTCCGGGGAAC
>CAYYBK010000219.1:0-3556 GCA_964470015.1 uncultured Syntrophales bacterium | reverse complement strand
GGTGGCTGATCTGATTGGCGCATCTCCGGAAGAAATTGTTTTCACCAGTTGCGGTACAGAAAGCGATAATGCGGCGATTCGCTCCGCTTTGGCGACACGTCCGGAGAGGAAACATATTATCATCAGCCGGGTGGAGCATCCGGCGGTAAGAATGCTTTGTGCAAGTCTGGCTTCCGCCGGGTACCGGATAACCGAACTGCCGGTTGATAAAAACGGGCTGCTTGATCTGGAAAATCTGGCGGAAAATATGACTCCCGATACGGCAGTGGTCAGCCTGATGTGGGGCAATAATGAAACCGGTGTAATTTTTCCAGTGGAAGAGGCTGCCGCCATGGCCCACGGGAGAGGGATTCTTTTCCATACGGATGCCGTTCAGAGCACCGGTAAAATTCCTATCAATTTGCAAGAGAGCGCTATCGACATGCTTTCCATTTCCGGCCATAAACTGCACGCACCAAAAGGCATTGGCGTTCTTTACGTACGCAAGGGAAGCAAGTTTTCGCCGTTTCTCATCGGCGGGCATCAGGAAAGGGGACGCCGCGGCGGAACGGAGAACACTCCCGGTATTATCGGTCTGGGCAAAGCATGCGAGTTGGCTGCCAAAAATATGGAAAGGGAAAATACGGAAGTGAAAAAGTTGCGGGACAAGCTGGAAAGAGAGCTGCTGAAAAAAGTTCCGCAAAGCAGGGTCAACGGCGCTGCCGTGCAGCGGTTGCCCAACACAACAAACATAAGCTTCGAGTTTGTCGAAGGCGAAGCCATTCTGTTGCTGATGAATGAGTTGGGTATCTGTGCGTCTTCCGGTTCGGCCTGTACGTCCGGGTCATTGCAGCCTTCACATGTTTTGCGGGCCATGGGCGTTCCTTTCACCATGGCGCACGGTTCCATCCGGTTTAGCTTGAGTGTTTACAATACCGAAGCGGAAATTGATTTTGTTATTGAACACATGCCGGCGATAATTGACCGTCTGCGGGGTATGTCGCCCTATTGGACGTCGTCTGCCCAGGCCTGTTCCAATAACTGAAGGGATTATAGAAGCAATGAGACGCAGTTCGCCGAAAAAGCCATGTAAAGTTAATGTGGAATCCGTCAAGCAATCCCGCAAGGGGATTCCCGCCGTCGTTGACCGTTTGGTGCTGTCCTGTAATAAAGACGGGTGTTTCGATCATGTCAGCGCCGAGCCGATACCTTATCGGGATGCCGTTATCGATGTTTTACGCCGCGCCAGCCGTATTCTCTATCCCGGTTATTTTATCCGCACCCGGCTGGATCAGACGAATGTAAATTATTATTTGGGGCAGGAAGTAACAGGTCTGTTTGAAGTTCTTTCCGAACAGATAACATTGGCGCTCCGTCATGATTGCCTGCGCCACAATTTACCATGTGTAAAATGTGAAAAGCTGGGGCATGACATGACCATGAAGTTTCTCCGGTGCTTGCCGGAATTGCGCGGCATACTGGCAAAAGATATTGTGGCCGCGTATGAAGGCGATCCGGCTTCGAAAGGTTACGACGAAATAATCTTCAGTTATCCCGGGCTCAGGGCCATAACCGTTTACCGCATCGCGCACCAGCTTTATCTGCTTAAGGTACCTTTAATTCCGCGGATTATGACGGAATACGCCCACAGCCGGACTGGCATCGACATTCATCCCGGTGCCGAGATCGGGGAAAGCTTTTTCATTGACCACGGTACCGGTGTGGTCATCGGTGAAACCACGACAATCGGCGACCGGGTAAGGCTCTATCAGGGCGTCACCCTCGGTGCGCTGTCCCTGAGTAAGGCGGAGTGCCGGCTCCTGCGCAACAGAAAGCGTCATCCATCGCTGGAAAACGATGTCGTCATTTATGCCAATGCCACTATCCTCGGCGGAGAGACTGTAGTCGGCGCCCGCTCTGTTATCGGCGGCAATGTTTGGCTTACGCACTCCGTACCTCCGGACACGGAAGTATTCATCAAAAAACAGGATCTGATCTTTGGTGAAAAGCAGTACAAGCAACTGGCGAAAGGGAAAATCTAAAGTACTGATATTGGATCGCCGACAGTGATTTGGCCGGCGGTGAGCACACGGGCGAAAATACCTTCTCTTGGCATGACGCATTCACCTACAGCGTAAAAAATCGCGCAGGGCCGGGGGCATTCCTTGCCGATTTTGGTCACTTCCAGCAGAACTTTTTCCCCGACTTTTAATTGCGTACCTAGCGGCAGGCTGTAAAGTTCTATTCCTTCCGTGGTAAGATTTTCGGCAAAGTCTCCGTATTCAACTTTAAGCCCTTTCTGTCTGATCTTCTCGATGCTCTCCGCCGCCAGCAGGCTGATCTGGCGCAGTTCCATTCCGGCATGCGCGTCGTTTTCCAGCCCGTAATCGGGAAGTGCCTGGCAGGAATTGACATTACGTTTTTTGACGCTTTTCCGGTCGCTTATATTGACTGATAGAATTTTGCCCATATTTTTAATTGCTTATTCTTACGGCAATCGCCTCAATTTCTATTTTTGCCCCTTTGGGTAAATTGCCGACTTCTACTGTCGAGCGCGCCGGCGGCTCAGCGGGGAAAAAACCGGCATAAATTTCGTTTACGGCCGGGAAATCGGCCATATCTTTTAGAAAGATGGTCATCTTTACAATGGCGGACAAAGTCATGCCCATTTCTTCCAGCAGCGTTTGCATATTGGTCAGAACCTGCCGGGTGGCTTCTCTGATATCGCTGATGATTTCACCGGTGTCCGGAGCCAGTGGTATCTGGCCGGATAAAAAAATAAACCCGTTTGCCTCCACCGCACTGGAGTATGGTCCGACAACCGGCAGCTTACTGGAAAGATAAATTCTTTTCCCCATATTGCCTCCTTTTCTTTTAATCTCTGCCGGTGACGACAAAGATTGCATTTTGGGCGAATAAATTGGGCAGAATGCGCACCGGTTTTACTTTACCCAGATAATACTGCTGCTCAATATGGATGTTTTTCGTGCGACAGTAATCAATAAAATCACGAATGGTCAGAAAACGGATATTCGGTGTTTCAAACCAGTAGTAAGGCAGGGCTTCGTTAATCGGGGTTTTGCCGTGCCAGAATAAAGTCATGCGCGCCTTGAAATGCGCGAAATTGGGAAATCCCACGATCACCCTTCGGCCCACCCGCAATGACTCCTGAATGACAAAATCAGCTTTTTTGATTTCCTGCATAATCTGATTTAATATAACATAATCAAAAGACTGATCGGGGTAATCAACCAACCCGCTTTCAATGTCGCCTTGCAGTACCGTCAGTCCGCGTTCCACGCATTTGTGCATTTCGTCATCGCTCAATTCTATTCCCTGCACAAGAGCATTCTTTTCCCTGACTAGAATGGCAAGCAAATCTCCGTTGCCGCATCCCAGATCCAAAACACGGGCGTTCTCACTAACGATATTTGTTATAATTTGATGATCAGGCTTCATCTATGCAATATTCTTTCTTTCTTTTTGGGGCGGTGCTAATCTTGGCTGATATTGGCCAGGAAGTTTTTTATTAAGCGTGTTTCGTCTTCGATTTCAATTAAAAACGCATCATGTCCGT
>CAYYBK010000218.1:0-3588 GCA_964470015.1 uncultured Syntrophales bacterium | reverse complement strand
GGTCTTCCGGTTCCGAACAGTGATGTAAAAATATGCGATGTAGAAACGGGAGCCATCTTGCCACATTATGAAGTGGGAGAGATCGTTGCCAAAGGTCCAATGGTTGTGCCCGGCTATTGGAACAAGCCGGAAGAAACAGCTAATGCGATTAAAGATGGCTGGCTTCATACCGGAGATGTGGGGAAAATGGATGAAAAGGGGTGGATTTACATCATCGACAGGAAAAAAGATCTTATAAACGCATCCGGTTATAAGATCTGGCCGCGGGATGTCGAAGATGTGCTGTACGAACATGAAGCTGTGGCCGAAGCCTGTGTAATTGGCGTGCCGGATTCCTACCGCGGCGAAACGGTAAAGGCTTTTGTGACGGTGAGAGATAAATACAAAGGGAAAATATCGGGGGAAGATATTAAGTCGTTTTGCAAAGGTAAAATGGCTGATTACAAATATCCGAGAATTGTTGAAATTGTCGATGAAATTCCGAAGACTCAAACCGGTAAAATATTAAGAAGACAATTGAAGGAACAGGAATGGAACAAGAATAAACAGGTGTAAAGAGTCTAACGTAATCCATGCATCTTGGTATGGGTTCTTGTTTCCAAAACCGGTTTGATTCTAAAGTATATCGGAAGTGACATTATGACAAAAGAAGCATGGCAATCGCTTATAAAAGGAATCGAAAATTCTTTGAGATTAAGAACCTTTCCTGTTGGAATTAAATTTGTATCCGACGATGATGAGTTGAAGTCTTTGCGTAAAATGCGCAGCCCCGCAAAAAACAGTCTTACCTGTCAGTTGATAACTATGGCGAGAACTTACGGCTGGAGTTTCACCGCTACGGCGACAGATCTTATGCCTGTATGCGCCAGTATTATGGGATTAAGGGATCTTCCACCGGAAGTTAAAAAAGGTGCACTGCGGAGGGTATGGTGCTCTACCGAAGAAGATGCCGAGAAAATTGAGGCAGCAATACCGCGTATTCCGTTGAATAAATTCAAGGCTCTTCTGATCGGCCCCCAGGCGGTTGGCGCGTTTGAACCTGACATTGTATTGATATACGGGAATCCGGCGCAGATCATCCTTATGATCAATGCTCTTCAGTTCGATAAATATGAGAGACTTGTATTTTATTGCGTGGGGGAAAGCTCTTCCTGCGCCGATACGATTGCGCAATGTTATTTCAGCAAAAAACCTTCGTTAAGCATACCATGTTTCGGGGAAAGAAAATATGGCCATGCGCAGGATGACGAATTGGTTATGGCTTTGCCCGTTTCAGCGGTCGAAAAAGTTAAACGCAATCTGGAAGAACTGGCAAAAAGAGGCATTCGCTATCCGATTGCTTATTTTGGCGCACAAACAGATCCGAGTTGCGGATTGCCTCCCGCTTATCAGGAATTGCTGAACTTGAAAGAAAGGTGAACACTTAAAATCAGTACTTAAAGACAGAAGAACAAAATTTACGAGGAATGTTAACTGTTGAAAGCAAAAAAATTCTTAAAGGACATTTAAAATATGTGCATGGGGTAAAGCAAAGGAGCTGAAGATGGAGAAAACAGATGAGATCCCCAGTATGGACTTGACTGGGCGGATTGCTCTGGTTACCGGAGCGACCAAGGGATTGGGATATGGAATGGCAACTGGTCTTGCCAAATCAGGTGCGGATATAATCGTGGTCAGTCGCACGGCATCTGATTGCGAAAATGTTGCTCAGGAAATTCGGGCACTGGGAAGAAAGGCCTGGGCATTTCCGGCGGATGTTTCCACCTTACAGGGCATTGAGAAATTGGTATCTGCGGCTATCAGGGATGTTGGTAAAATTGATATACTGGTCAATAATGCCGGCAAGGGTGTTACTAAAAAGGCTGTTGATATAACTGAAGATGAATGGGACGCCACATTAAATCTTAACCTCAAGGGAATATTTTTTCTTTGTCAGGCTGTAGGAAGGCATATGATTGAACGCAAGCAGGGAACAATCATAAATATTTCTTCGGCGGCCGGTTTAAAGCAGGATATCAATTTATCTCCTTATTACATAAGCAAGGCGGGAGCCATCCAGCTATCTAAAGTCTTGGCATTGGAATGGGCACGTCATAACATTCGTGTTAATTGCGTCTGCCCCGGTTATGTCATAACACCTCTCAATGAAAAGGAATTAAACAATCCCAAAATCAGTGATTATTTTCTGAAAAAAATACCGTTGCGTCATTTCGGTGAGGTCGGAGACATTGCCGGAATAGTCGTTTATCTTGCATCAGACGCAGCCCGGTACATAACTGGAGCGGTATTTAGTGTAGATGGCGGTTTTACTCTGGGTTAGCAAGCCCGGTTTCTTAATCAATAGGAAAGGAAGGTGGTTTAATGGAAGCGTATAGGAAAAAGGCCGATAAAAGAATGTCATTGAAAGATGCAGTCGCCACTTTTGTCAAGGATGGCAGCGTTCTGGCATTTGGAGGGTTTGCCGGTGCACAATGCACTCAAGAAGCATATGAGGTAATCAGGCAAGCTCCAAAGAACCTGACATTGATTGGCGATAGTCCGTCCGAACAGATGGATATGCTGATCGGTGCCGGATTAGTAAAAAAAGTTGAGGTCGCCTATTGCTCGTATGCGCTTGCCGGTTTGGGGCATAACCTGAGAAGATCTGTGGAGAAAGGGATTCCCCATAAGGTTGAGATTGATGACTATTCTAATTATACCATGGGTCTGCGGTTCCTGGCGGGGGCGATGAATATCCCCTATATGCCGACGCGATCACTGTTGGGATCGGATATACCAAAACACAACAAAAGGATTATCGAAACTGTTGATCCTTATGAACAAAGTCCAATTGCGTTGGTGCCGGCGGCTAGACCTGACGTAGCCATAATTCATATCAACCGTTGCGACAAAAAAGGCAATTCTCAGATATTCGGATTTACGGCCGCCAACGAAAATATTGCTCGAGCAGCTAAACATACGATCATCACTGCCGAGGAAATAGTTCCGACAGAGAAAATACGGCAATTTTCTAATTTAACACTGATTCCGGAATTCTTTGTCGATGCCGTTGTCGAACTTCCCTTCGCGTCACATCCTTGGAACATGCCGTATGCATATGCGTACGATATCCCGTTCCACAGACAACAAGTGAAAAAGTTTGAGACAAGAGAAGGATTTACAGAATGGCTTGATGAATGGGTCTTTGGATGTGCTGATCATGAAGCTTATCGTAAAAAAGTAGGATGGGAACGCCTGAAAGCTCTTGCCGATGTTGAACAAAGATTCTGTCCTAAGGTCTACTAAAAGAAAAAGAAGGAGGAAATATGTCGAAGTATGCCCAGGATTATACACTGCAGGAATTACTTGTCGTTCTTGCATCAAGAGAAATAAAAGATGGCGAAACGGCTTTCTTGGGGGTTGGGATACCGTTACTCGGTGGTTTGTTGGCTCAAAAGACACATGCACCCAATGTTATCATTGGCATAGAATCCGGCAGTATCGGACCACAGCCGAAGCGGTTGATTCTCGGCGTTGGTGATAATGCCTGTATAGAAAATGCAACCTACTGTACCTCTCTCTGGAGATTGTTATCTGACCAGCAAAACG
>CAYYBK010000217.1:0-3667 GCA_964470015.1 uncultured Syntrophales bacterium | reverse complement strand
ACCGGTTCGTCGGGATCAAGCGCTGCCGCTTTTTTCAAATGCTCAAGCTCTTCCTGATCCTTTCCTTTCCCGGCATAGGCCGCCGCCAGATTGGCATAGGCAACCGCAGACCGTGGCTGATGACTAACCGCTTCCTTATAACATTGAATGGCTTCATCAAATTTCTTCAGTTTCAAATAAGCGTCGCCCAGAGCAATCAGCGCCAGCGTCTTATCTTTAGAATGCCGGACGATATATTCATATTGTTCAATGGCCTGGTGGATTTTTTTTACACGGACATAAGCATCGCCCAAGCGGAATCTTACCGGATAGTTCTCCGGATCGTTTTTAACGGCGGCGCTGTAACTTTCGATCGCCTTTTCCCACAACCCTTTCTCCTCAAATGAATAGCCGAGGACGGCGTAGGCTTCCGCATCCTGCGGGCTGATCTGGACAAGTTTATGGGCTGCTTCGGCGGCCCGGTCGTACTCCTTTTTCTTTATGTACTCCTTGGCTAATTCCCGCAACGCCGTAACATCACCAGGGCTCAATGACAGCACGCTTTTATAATGGCTAATCGCATCATCAGGTCTCCCCTGTCTGGAATAAATTCCGGCCAGGATTTTGCGAACACCGGTATCTGCGGGATTGAGCTCAACAGCTTTTTTCAGATATTCAATCTTGACATGGACATTTGCCGTATCCTTGGCAAAACGCAGCCAGTCCTGCGGTGTAATGACGACTTTCATCGGAACGCCCGCCAGGGCCTCGTTTTTGTAATTAACGATGATTTTATAGGTTGATACGGTTCCCCCGCCCTGGCTCATCACGCCTTCCTGCATTATCTTATCGACCAGGTCCATTCCTTTGAGCAGCACGCCGATATCGTTTTTCCCCTTGCCGAGGCCTTCGACATCAACCGATATATATTTCCCGGCTAGATCGTCACTTGCCACCGCTTTCACCGCAAACTCATCCCGGTATGTAACTTCCAGGGATTGATTACTATTTACCCGGATATTTTTGCCGTTTTTCTCCATGTCCAGATAATAGAAATGAGGCTTTTCCTGCAGAATATAGTAAGAAAAAGTATTTTTTATCCGGCCGGCGTTAAAAACCGCAATTATTACAGCCTGCGGATAAAAAAGAAATAATACGGCCATGACCAGAATGAGAATACCGAAAATGCCTGCCAGTATCTTGCTCCCGGACAAACCTCTGCTGCCCCGTTCATTGTTATTTATCGTTTCCTCGCCCATCAAAAGCCTCTTACTTTATTGTCGGGTTCATTAACCCCGGGGATGGTATTTCTGGTGGATCTCCCTTAACCTTTCTCTTGTTACATGGGTATAAATTTGCGTCGTGGATATATCGGCATGGCCGAGCATCACCTGTACCGTCCGCAGATCAGCCCCGCCTTCCAGTAAATGGGAGGCAAACGAATGGCGAAAAGTATGGGGATGAACTTTTTTTTGCAACCCCGCTTTTTTAGCATACCGGACAACTGTTTTCCAAAAACCCTGCCTGGTGAATTTACCGCCGAAGCGATTGAGAAACAAAATATCGGTGTTTTTCCCCTGCATTAATTTCGACCGGGCCTGCTCCACATAAATTTTCGTGCAATCATACGCAGTTTTACCGATAGGAACGATCCGTTCCTTGCTGCCTTTTCCCATAACTACCAGAAAACCTACCTGCCAGTTAATGCTGTTCATGGTCAACCCGACTAATTCGGAAACACGGATGCCCGTTGCATAAAGCAACTCCAGCATTGCGCCGTCCCGCAAAGCCGCCGCCGTCTGGGCTCCCGGTTGCGCCAGGATAAGATTCATTTCTTCCTTGCTGATCGTGTCCGGTAGCCGCATCCATACTTTAGCGAGATCGATATTGGCAAGCGGCGTCTGTTCCACCACTTTTTCCTGCAGCAGATACTTGTAAAACCCCCGTAGCGCCGCCAGCGAACGGTTCATCGAATTGGCGGAGAGCCCTTCATCTTTTATCCGCACCAGATAAGCAATGACCGTTTCCGGCAGAATCTGCCGCACATCGGTAAATCCTTTTTCCTGGACAATCAAAACGAAACGGCGTAAATCCCGGCGGTATGACTCCAGCGTGTTTTGCGCGGCACCGCGCTCAATTAAAAGATAATTTAGATATTTCTCCATCCACTGCTGCATGGTGCTTTTTAACGCAAATAATACAACGAAGCAAAGTTTTTTTATTGACTTATTTCTCAATCTCGGAAAAATAATGACCCGAAAACTATAAATTACCTTGCGGGATGGAACCGATGAAAAGAATAATTATCGCCTCCGACCACGGCGCAGTCGATCTGAAAAAGCAAATTATCTCTTTCCTAGAGACCAGAGACTGCACGGTCAGGGACATGGGGGTGCATAGTGAAGATGCCGTCGACTACCCCGATATCGCGATAGACACCTGCCGGGAGTTTAACAGCGGCGGCTATGATTTCGGAATTTTACTTTGCGGCACGGGAATAGGCATGTCGCTGGCCGCCAATAAAATCAGGGGCATCCGGTGCGCGCTGGTGCATGATCTGTTTACCGCGGAAATGGCCAAGGCTCACAACAATGCCAATTTCATCGCCTTTGGCGGCCGGGTAAAATACGTGGTGCCGGTAACGGATATGATTGATAAATTCATGAATACAGCTTTTGCCGGTAACCGCCACAAACGCAGAGTAGAAAAGATCATGACGATTGAGGAGCGTTGCTGAATCAGAGCAACCCGGTTACAAATTCATATTTCATGATCAGGTCACAATGCCTGTAATCTGATCTTGCCGGCTTCATTCAAATATTATTTTTTGCGGATAATATTAAAAAGTTTTCCTTAAAAAAAGCAGTTGGCGGGATTCACGGCTAAAGGTTTCCGCCAACTGCTCTAATGCTGGTTGATCAGGTTATCCCAGGATGGCCTTCAAATCGGCATCCGGAGTAGAAATCGGTTTGATGGCAAAATTCTTCACCAGAACATCCAGAACATTGGGCGTAATGAATGCCGGTAAGGACGGCCCGAGGCGGATATCTTTGATACCCAGATGAAGCAGCGTCAGCAAAATCGCCACTGCTTTCTGCTCGTACCAGGATAAAATCATGGAGAGCGGCAGCTCATTCACCCCGATATTAAACGCCTTGGACAGGGCCACGGCGATCTGGATGGCGGAATACGCATCATTACACTGTCCGATATCCAAGAGGCGCGGAATGCCGCCGATGTCGCCCAGTTCTTTGTCAAAGAAGCGGAATTTACCGCAGGCTAAAGTTAAAATTACCGTATCTTGCGGCGCTTTTTCCACAAATTCCGTATAGTAATTTCTGCCCGGCTTCGCTCCGTCACAGCCGGCAACCAGGAAAAAGTGGCGAATCGCCTTGCCTTTGACCGCGGCAATTACTTTATCGGCAACGCCCAAAACGGCATTGCGGGCAAACCCCACCAGAACTGATTTCCCTGCCGTATCGGCCGGGAAACCGGGAAGTTCCAGAGCCTTTTTAATTACCGGTTCAAAATTGTGGTCGGCAATATGCCGGACACCGGGCCATCCAACAAGGCCACAGGTAAAAATATTGTCTTTATAAGAATCACGGGGCTTCTGGATGCAGTTGGTGGTCATCAGAATCGCACCGGGAAACTCGGCAAACTCTTTGGCCTGATTCTGCCAGGCGGT
>CAYYBK010000216.1:0-3676 GCA_964470015.1 uncultured Syntrophales bacterium | reverse complement strand
CCGGCCTTATTCTTACAGCTTCCAGGCCTTCCAGTACTTTTATACTATCCGCATCATACTTATGTGTCATAGTAAATTTTTAACTCCTGTTTTGACGCTCATTACCATTCCTAAATTTTCAACGGCATGACAATACACAGAAAATTATCATTTTCTGCCGGTTTAACCACCGAAGGTTTCAACCCCTGACCAACTTCAAACAAAATATTATCACCGGCAATTACTGAAATGGCGTCAATCAAGTAATTAACATTGAATCCAACATCAATATCATCACCTTTGTAATTTATATCTATTTCTTCCATTGCCTCCCCGACATCCAAATTCGTTGAATTCAGTGTTATCTTCCCATTAGAAAAAGATAAAATTACACCACTGTAACGCTCCGAAGACACGACATTCATTCGTCTTAGAGCATGCAAGAAGGTTTCCTTTTCCAATATCACACTGACTCCCTTCTCCGCCGGAATCACTCTCTTATAATCAGGATAATCAGCATCCACCAGACTGACCTTCAAAATAGTATGATCCGCCTTGACTATTAACATATTTCTGTGCAGACCTATACCCACACTTTCATTCTCATCAACTATCTTCTTCACTTCCATTAATCCCTTACGGGGAATAATAATGCCTTTCGCCATTTCCTGACAAAATTCCGATGCCTCACACTTGGCCAGAGCAAGGCGATGACCATCCGTCGCCACCATGCGGAAAAAATAATTTACTCCCTCTGCCCCTGCTTCCAACAGGACACCATTTAAATTTTTTCTCGTTTCATCCGTAGCCATGGCAAAAGCTGTTTTATTAATTAAATCTTTTAAAATACTTCCCTGAATATTATAAAATTTTACATCTCCATCATCAGCAACACTGGGAAAATCATCCGCTGGTAATCCGGAAAACTTATAAACCGCCCGTTGACAAGATATTTTTACTACATTGTTTATCTTGGAAAAATTAATAACATCTCCCTGAATTTCCCTGACCATCTCATAAAGTTTTTTCGCCGAGAGCGTTATATCCCCTTTTTCGGTTATTTCCGCATCATAATAAGATATTAAACTAATTTCTCTGTCTGTCGCGATAATCTTCAGTTTATTATTTTCCGTTGTTAAAAGAACATTATTCAAAATCGGCATTGTCGTCTTTTTCTCGACGATTCCCAATGTTTTTTGAATACCTTCCAGAAAGGTGTTTCTATTGATTTTTAGTTCCATCCCTTCCCCCTAATGTTTTTTATTATTCTTTTTGTTTTTTGATATATATAAAAAAATATTGTTAGTAGTAAATGGTGTTTATATGTTGATTGGTGATAATTACTTAATTATTTTAGCATAATAAGTTCAATTTGGTTGTGGAAAGAATATGTAAAATAATGTTAACCATTGTGGATTAAATTATCTTCGATTTCCTGAATTAAATTTTTTAATGCTGCATCTGTTTCCACAATCTTGGATATTTTATTATTGGCATAGATGACCGTTGAGTGATCGCGACCCCCTATCTTCTGACCGATATCAGGAAAGGAGTGATCGGTTAATTTTCTCGCCAGATACATTGTTATCTGTCTGGCTAAAACCATATTTTTATTTTTATTATGGGCTTTCACATCCGATATTTTTATATTTAATTTTCCGGCAACAACTTTTATTATTTCATCGATGCTAATTTCGTGTTTTTCGTTATGTTTTAGCAGCTTACGCAGAACCTCCTTGACAAGGTCAAGGTCAATAACCCGGCCGGTAAGGGAGGAATAAGCACAAATTCTGATTAAGAAACCTTCCAGTTCCCGAATATTTGATTCCACCTGTGAGGCTATATAGTGGGCAACATTGCTGGGCAGGGCGATATTATTTTCCTGCATTTTTTTTTCTATAATGGCAATTTTTGTTTCGATTTCCGGCGGTTGAATATCGGCAATTAGACCCCATTCAAACCGCGAGCGCAGTCTGCCCTCTAAATTTGGAATATCTTTCGGAAATTTGTCGCTACTTACGACAATTTGTTTTCCTGAATCGTGTAATGTATTGAAAGTATGGAAAAATTCTTCCTGCGTCCGTTCTTTGCCCGCCAGAAAATGAATATCGTCAATCAGCAAACAGCCGATATTCCGGTATCTTTCCCTAAATTTAGGCATCCGATCGTAGCGGATGGAGTTAATCATTTCATTCATGAATTCTTCGGCGGAAACATACATTACTTGTAATTCCGGGTGCGCGGCGGCGGTAAGCAATCCGATAGCATTGAGCAGGTGAGTTTTGCCTAAGCCCGACCCGCCGTAAATAAATAGCGGGTTGTAGTTTTTAGCCGGTTGTTTGGACACGGCGATGGAGGCTGCATGGGCAAACTGATTGCAGGGGCCGACGACAAATCTTTCAAAGGTATAATTACTGTTCAGCGCGGACAGCGTTTTGTTTTTAACGACCGAAGGTGCTGTTTGCTTGGAATGATTTTGCGTTTTATCCGCCGGTTCAGCTTTTTTTTCTTTATCTTTAGAAAGAACAAATTCAACATCAACTTCTATACCAACAATATTTTCCAGGGAATGTTTGATGGTGTGAAAATAATTGTCCAGCAGCCAATCTTTAAAAAATTTATTCGGTACGGCCAACTGCACACACTTGTCTTCCAGTGCCACTATTCTGATTGGTTTTATCCAGGTGTCAAAATTTTGTTTGCTTACTTTATCCTGAATAATTTTAGTAGTTTTTTCCCAGAGCGTTTCCACTGATCAACCTTCTATACACAGATTTATCAACAATTGTTGATAACAATTTATTCAGATATCCTATTTTAAATCGTCAAGAATTAAGCCGGCCAGACGGTTCAATTCATCCAGCGAAGTAAAGTGAATTATAATGGCTCCCTTTTTGGCACCGCCTTTAATATGCACTTTGGCCATAAACCGCGTGTTGAGAGCTCTTTCCAGATCGGCCAGAAAGCGATCTTTGACCACTGGTTTTTTCACAGAATGCTGGTTCTTGAAATTTTGCATCAAGCGCTCGGCTTCGCGGACGTTTAATCCTTTTTTTAAGATTATATCCAGTGCTTTATTTTGATCATCTGCTGCGGACAGCGCCAGTAAACAGCGGGCATGGCCGGAGGTAATCTTTTTTTCCACAAGAGCGGTTTTGGCCTTGGCTGGCAGTTTCAAGAGACGGATGGTATTGGCGATGGTCGAACGATCCCGGCCCACACGCACGGAAATTTCTTCCTGTGAAAGATGAAATTTATCGATTAAAGTTGTGTAAGCACTTGCTTCTTCCAAGGGGTTAAGTTCTTCCCGCTGGATATTTTCGATCAGCGACATTTCCGCCGCTTCTCGATCCGTTACTTCCCTAATGACGATAGGAACATTTTTTAAGCCAGCCATCTGGGCTGCCCGCCAGCGTCTTTCTCCGGCGATAATTTCGTAACCATTACCCTGCCGCCGAACGACTATTGGTTGAATGATACCGCTTTTTTTAATAGAAGCAACGAGCTGCGTTTGGTTCTGGTCGTTAAAATTTTTACGGGGTTGATAGCGGTTCGGCTGTAACTCCTCAATCCCACAAGTATTAACAGACGCTTGCTTGCCGATCCCCTCCAGCAAGTCGGGAAACATGGCACCTAACCCTTTGCCCAGTGCGTTTTTCTGCGCCATTTACAAGCCCCCCTGTATAATTTCCTGTGC
>CAYYBK010000215.1:0-3693 GCA_964470015.1 uncultured Syntrophales bacterium | reverse complement strand
GTCGTCGATAATCTGCCGGGAAAGTTTTTGCATCGCCCGGCTCATCGCCCGGCAATAACCGCCTGGCGATTGTTCCGCCAGCGCTTCTTCCTGCCGGTATTTTTTCTGGAAGAGGAATCTTTTTGTTGCTTCCCGCTGTTTTATGTCTTGCAGCGTTATATCCAGGCTGAGGACGGCCGTTTTGGCGTCCTTATCCAGCTTAAGAAAAAACTCTTCGATGCCCCCCTGCACGATGTAGCGGCCCTCATCCACGGCATAACGGGAAAAAGCCGCACGAAAAAGGCCACCGGACTTCAAATCACGCAGCAGGTTGTCCCCCACCATGTCGGCGGGGTTCACGGCCCAGCGGTTATAATTGAATGAATCCACGGCATAATCATGAGGGCGAAAAATCATGTTGGTGCTGTTGTAGGCGGTGGCGATCGTGAATCGGTTGACTTTAACGGTATCATCTATTCGCGCCGGGTTTTCGAAAACCGGCGCCGGATATTCCAGCAGATAGTTCGCCACATGCAGTTGCGGTTTTCCGGTGGCTACACAGCCGGTAAACAAAGCAACACAAACCGGCAAAAACAAGCCGGTTAACAAAATCCGGCAGGGTCCTTTAAACACGAAAAAGGCGCTCATTTTATGTTTCCCCTTTATTCCATTGGTTTTTTGGGAGGCGCGGGCTTGCTGAAAATCAGTTCCGACGGATCGTTATTTAAGCTGTCAGCCAGTTTATGCAGATATTCCGAAGTGATCCGCAAATTTTCCGCCGTGTCCTGCAAATCCACGGTAATTGATTTGGTTTTTTTATCCACTGTTTCCAGAATTGCTCCGGTCCGGGCCGTCTGTTCGTTCAGGTTGATTGCTTCAATTTTTTGCCGGGTGCTGTCGATTAATTTGCGGGCATCGGCAAGCGTATCCGATGTCTGTTTGAAAACACCTTCGATTTTTCCCTCGGCAATGATCTTATTGATCCGGGTAACCGATTGATCAAGCTTGACGGACATTGATTCCAGATTGCCCATGATGCGGTTGACGCGATTTCCGGCCAGAAAAGTTTCAATCGCTTTCGTCGTATTTTTTAACTGGTTGGCTATATCCTGAAAATCGATTTTTTTAATGTTCTGCATTATTTTGTCCGTGTCGGCCAGGAAACGGCTGATCTCCGAGCGGCGCGAGGGAATGACCGGATAGGGAGCTTCGAATTCATATTTAAGCGGTTCCAGAACTTCTCCCGGGCGAATCCGGTCCAGTTCGATAAAAACGATTCCGGTAATACCGGCTGTTTTCAGCTGGGCATAAGTATGTTTTTGCAGATCGCCGGCCAAGTTGATCTTCATCGTCACTTCAATCAATTTATAATCGGGAGCGACTTTTATGCCCTCCACTTTTCCTATCTCCACACCGCGGTATTTAACCGTGGAATCGGTCTGCAATCCCTGCACCGATTCATCGAAATAAGAAACACACGTCGATCCTTTCATGAGCAGGTCGGAAGCGCTGACCCAGATAATAACCACCGCACCGATCAGCACACCAGTGATGACAAATAAACCAATCAGAAATTTTGTTCTTCTACCGGACATAAGACCTATCCTGATAATTGTTTTCGGGTGCCTGTCTTAAAAAGAAACTGCGCACCCGCGGGTCAGCGGATTTTTCCCTCAACTCTTCCGGAGTGCCTTCGGCGATAATACCCTTGGAAGATTTATCCAGCATTATTACTCTGTCGGCAATTTTGCAAATGGATTGCAGCTCATGTGAAACCACAACCATTGTTGTTCCCAGCGCCCCGTTGGTTTTGATGATTAAATCATCCAGCTCCGCCGCGGTAATGGGATCGAGGCCGGCTGATAATTCGTCAAAAAAAAGCACTTGCGGGTCGAGCGCCATAGCCCGGGCGATGCCAGCCCGCTTTTTCATGCCGCCGGAAAGTTCCGCCGGGTAATGATTTTCATAACCGGCCAGGTTAACCATGCCCAATTTCATCTTAACAATCAAGTCAATTGTGGCGGCATCGAGGGTTGTATATTCCTGCAGCGCCAGCGCGATATTCTCCTGAATCGTCATGGAACTGAAGAGGGCACTGGAGTGAACAAGCACCCCGATATTCTGCAGGAATCCGTTTACCTCTTGCTCTCCGGCGGTCATTATGTCCGTTGCGCCGAAAAGCACTTTGCCGGTGGTTGTTTTTTGCAGGCCGATCATGACCTTGAGCAAGGTAGTTTTGCCGCAGCCGCTTTCTCCTACAATAACAAGAATTTCTCCTCGACGCACCTGAAAACTGACGTTTTGCAGTACCGTATTGCTGCCGAAACGAACGGTCGCGTTTTCTACGATAATTATGGGTTTGTCGGGAGCCGATCGCAAAAGCCACGCCTCCTATCTCAAATAGTAAAACATGATCGCAAAAATGGAATCGGACACAACGATCAGGAAAATTGCCGAAACTACGGCGGATGTCGTGTATTTACCGACATCCTGTGCCCCCGCCCGTACCTGAAATCCCCGTTGACAGCCTATGCCGGCAATAATTAAGGCGAAAACGGCCGCTTTGATCAGGCTGGTGATGACATCGAAAACAGTGATGGTTTTTAACGACTGAATTATGTAGGTATTGGCGGTGAGATCGAGGCCGGTTACTCCGACGATTAGACCGCCGATGATGCCGAACAGATCGGCGTAGAGCGTCAATACCGGCACAACGATCATTGATGCCAGAACTTTTGGTACTGTCAGAAACCGGACGGGATCAAAACCCATCGTGCTTAAGGCATCCACTTCTTCGTTTACAACCATCGTGCCGATTTCCGCGGCAAAAGCGGAACCGGAGCGGCCGGCCACAAGGATAGCAGTCATAATCGGTCCGAGTTCCTTCACCATGGCAAAACTAACCAGTGCCGGAACGTAAATGTTGGCACCGAGCGAACGCAGCTGCAGATAGGACATGAAGGCCAGAATCAGGCCGATTAAAATGCCGATCAGGCCGACGATCGGGAGGCCATCAACGCCCGCCCGTTTCATGTAAAACAGAACGTCTTTGACCCGCAGGGATTGGGGGTGAAAAAGGGTGTAAGTAAGAGCGGACAACAATTCCCCGGTAAAATAGATGACATTTATGAAGTCCCGGATAATGCTTAGCGAAGCTTCGCCGATCTGGTTGATCAGACTGTCGCGTTTTTCTTTGTCTTTAAGCGGCGGTCGGGTCAATGCTTGTTCGTGAATAACGCTGAAAATTCCTTTTATTTCGTCGTTTAAATTAATCAGCGCACAAGCTATATTTTCGGCGGTTGCGGCTTTTTGTATCCGAAGCATTTCCAGTGCCGCGGCGCTGTCCATATAAGTAATGCCGGTGAAGTCGATGTCCAGCGCCTGGACCTTTTGCGCCCGGAAACAGTTCCGGATTTCACCGGTAAAATGAGGCAGATTTTTCAGACCGAAATCCCCGTTAAGATAAATTACTAGTTTGGAATCTTGTTTCTTGCAGGAGATCTGATAGCGTTTCCGCCAGTCTTGGTTTGCATCCATAAATAAATAATGAGCAGAAAATATGGCCGGCAATGATTAATAGTTGCTAAAAGATTTTGGCGTAGTTAACGCTTTCTCCGCCGGTTTGTCAATGCCAAATTGCCGGAGGCCGCATGTTTTGCTTTTCTACATTTCGTTAAACCGCTTTGCACATTTTTTTTAAAAAGGCCTGCGGGA
>CAYYBK010000214.1:0-3718 GCA_964470015.1 uncultured Syntrophales bacterium | reverse complement strand
CCCTTCCTCAAAATCCCGGGAAACCTTAAGCCGGTACCTGATCATCTGCCGCATATGCCTGAATTTTAAATTACGCAGGTAGTGAAGATAATTTATCCTGTCGGCCAGATTTTTGTATTTATTCAATACTTTTTTAAATTCCAGCTGGGCGAAGATGATTATTTGCAGCAGTTTGAAACTGTTTGTTTCGTAGTTCAGAAACTCCCTTAAAATTTCAATGCAGCTTTCCGGGATTTTCTGGCCTTCGTCAATAATTAATACAACTATTTTATTTTCGTTTACGCCCTTGTTAAAAAGATAATTCTTGATTTTTTCCTTTAATTGCCATTCGTTTTCCTGGCCCGCCAAATCAGTTATGCCGATCAGCAGGCTTATTGTCTGCAAAAATCCGACCGTGCTGTCAAATGACGGATCGAGAAGGAGGTGCGTTTCAATTTCCTGCGCATCTTTGGGTGCCACGGATAACTGCTGGATCAATTTCCGGCACAAGGTCGTTTTTCCCGTGCCGACATCGCCAATTACAACATTAAGGCCGCGGCGCAGCCGGACCGCCAGCTCCAGTTTTTGCAGGCAGCTTATATACCGCGGCGCTTCAAAAAAGAATTCCGGCTCGGGAGAGTTGGAAAAAGGCTCTTTTCTCAGATTCAATATATTGTAGTATTCCATTGTTCAACGCCGGTGGATATGCCTGATAAAAATTGTTTTTTCGGCTCTGATTTTTTGCATTTTTCAATTATTTCCCAGTTTGCGCCCCGCTTGCCAGGCCGGATCCTCCCGAGGAAGCATCCGGTACAAGCTTGCCTACCTGCAAGATGCGCGGTGTAATAAAGATAAGCACTTCCTCCATCTGATCGTTTTTGCTGCTCGATTTAAATAACCACCCCAGGATGGGCACATCCTTCAAAAGCGGCAGCCCCTGCTCGCTCTCCGTTTTGGTCTGCTTCGTCAAACCGGAGATTACTATAGTTTCGCCGTCCTGGACAATCAGTACGGTCTGCGTCTGCTTTTTAATGATGTAAGGATCGCCCAGCGATGACTTCCTGGTCATATCGACTTCGTCTTTTTTCACCAAAATGGTCATCTTTAAATTTTTGCCGTCGATTACATGGGGGGTTATCTCCAGCCGCAACACAACATCCTCGAATTTGGTTGTATAGGTTGGCGCGGTAGATCCGCTGGCCGATTCCATCGTTGTATAGGGAACTCTTTCCCCGTTCTCGGTAAAGGCTTTCTGGTTATCCAACATCGTCAAGGACGGGCTGGAAAGAATATTAAGCTTGCTCTCGTTTTGTAGGGCCTGCAGCTGGGCCTCCAGCAAATTGCCGCCGATGGTGCCGAATACAAGCCCGAGTGAAGCCGAAGCGGTCGAGGCCAAATTCGCTGCCGGGAAATTGGAGCCGAAACCGGTTCCACCGATGCCGATGGGGCCGTCAGCGGTTGGAGTCAAAGAACCGGTGGCTGATGTCCTGGTGCCGCCGGGATAAAGGCCGAAATTGCCTGATCCCGACCGGTATTGCCCACCCCACATAATTCCCAAGTCGCGAGCCGTTGACTTTGTGGTCTCGACAATATTCGCCTTGATCAATATTTGAGGCGTAGGCTTGTCCAGTTTTTCAATGATCGGCAGCATCTTCACCAGATCGTCATGCACGGCGGAAATCACCAGCGAGTTGCTGTGCTCGTCGACTTTTACGGAGCCACGCGGTTTGCCGTCCTTGTCCTTGGTCAGAAAATCCTGCAGGGTATCAGCCAGCTTTTTGGGATCTGTATAATCGATATTGATTACCACCGGCTGCAGCAGCGGTTCCACCCATTGCATGTCCCGCATGCTCATCTTTTGTTTGAGATCCCGCTCTATATCCTCGATCGTCATCACCCGGATGATATTGCCCTCCCAGATGTGGGACAGGCCGTAAGTACGCAAGAGTCCGGTAAACGCCTGATCCCAGGCCACACCCTTGAAATCGACGCTCACTTCGCCCTTGATATCATTTTTCATTAAAAGATTGATATCTACGGATCTCGCCATCGCGCGCAGAACCGCCTTCAGATCGGCCTGCCGCATTGTCAGGTTGATCTTTTTTGTGGGCATCTGCTTCGCCGCATTTTCCGCCGGCGGCAAAGCCGGTTTAGCCGCCAGTGAAGCCAAATCTATTTTTTTGGGTTCCGCTCCCGGGGAATGCCCCTGGGAAGCTTCCGCCATCGTGCTCCATTTCTCGAAAAAGGGATCTTTTTTGGTGGCTTTCGTCTCTCCAGCGCAACCGATACAAATGGCCAGAAGAAATAAAGCCAAGCCAAATACGATGTTACCCTTTCTAAGCACCAGACATTTCAATGTTCAACCCTCCAATGCTTATTTATTCCTGTATGCGAATTTCAAGTTCACTAGCGGTATCCCGGTTGCTGATAAAAACCCGGGAAGCCGTTATTTTCTTTAACACATAATTACCCGCTTCCAGTTGCTCTCCAACACTATACTCCAAGCCGTTAATAACTGCCATTTTCTTTTTACCGACGTCAATATAACCGGAATAGATAATTTTCGCCGCCGGGTCTTCGGCCGTTTTCGCGGCATCGCGACCGGCCCATTCTTTATAAAAACTTCTCTCCCAGAAGGGGTCACGCTCCCAATCAGCTTCCGCCCGGACAATAATATATGAATCGACAATATTAAAAGTATTTTTCATCAAATCACCGGTTATATTGCTCATATATTGATTTTGCCCCGGCACAGCACCTTGCCCTGCATTCTTCTGCCCCTTGCCGCCGGAGACTAATACATAGGCGCCATAAAACAAGGCAATCACTGCGATACCAATAATTATGAGCTGCCGTTTGTTTAACTTTGTCATATGCGATCAATTGCCTAAAGCGATCAATAATCTTATTCTAAATTCCATTGCATCCGCCGCTTGCTGAACATTGATTTCTTCAATCCGCTCCAGATAAGGCAAATCACCCAGGTTAATGAGCATCTTTCTGAAATTATTAAAATCTCCTTTAACCACAGCCGTGTGCAGCAGCTGATTCGAGGAGCCGGTCAGGGCAGCCAATTCCGGAACGATCGACATTGTTTTTAATCCGGATATATCGGCTATTTTTCTGAAAGCATCCTGAAACCTGTTCGCTTCCTGGCGCGGCATGGCCGTCCGGCGGGGATTGGGCAGAGCTAAGGAATTTTTCTTCTCCATATTCTTCACCAGCATGTCATGCAGGGACTTCAGGTTTTTCTGCTCTTCAATTTGCGACTGCATTTTTTTTATATCATTGTCCAAGCCGGCATTATATCTGGCCAAAGGAACTATACCGGCTAATGCAATGATAATAATGATCCCGCCGCAGATCAGCAGCCGCCAGAAAATTTTGTCGGGAATATTTAGTCTCTTCGCGATCATTTGCCAACTTTTGCGCTCATTGTAAATTGCAGAACTTCAGTTTTTTTGAAATTCACTACGTTGTTTTTATAAACGGCAACCTGGCGGAGCATCTGGGAATTTCCCAAGCGCATGATGTACTGAGCCAGGTAGGAATCCAGCATATTTCTCTCGCCGGTAATAATTCCCTCCAGCGTTATTCTTTCCGCCCTGTCCCTGGCGTCCGCTGTGGTCTTGGTGGTTTTTTCCTTGCCGGAAGAACTGTTTGCCCCTATTATTGACAGATTAATAAGTTTTTCATGCGGCGGTGTTAAGGCGGCGACCTCCCCGCTAACGGCCACGCC
>CAYYBK010000213.1:0-3721 GCA_964470015.1 uncultured Syntrophales bacterium | reverse complement strand
GGCCATCTGGAAATGTTGAAAATTCCCGGGCTGGGCACGAAAAAAATTCATGCGCTTTACCGCTGGTTGGGAATCACTACCATTGGTGAGCTGGAGTATGCCTGCCATGAAAACCGGCTTCTCGAACTCAAGGGATTCGGCCGGAAAACGCAGGACAATATTTTAGCGGGGATCGAAAAACTCAAGCACTATAAGGAAAGAAGACTTTATCCGGAAGTGGCGGGCGATGCACTTGCCCTGCTTGCTTCCCTGCAGGAAAACGAAAATGTGCGGCAGGTCGGCATTGCCGGTTCCCTGCGCCGCGGGAGTGAAACGGTCAAGGATATTGATATCGTGGCAAGTTCTGACCAGCCCGCGGAGCTTGCCGGTTATTTTGCGGGTCTGCCGCAGATCACATCTGTTGGGGCCAGGGGGCTTACCAAAGTAAGTGTTACCCTGCAGACGGGAATCAATGCCGATTTGCGCATCGTGGCGGACGCGGAATTTCCCCATGCGCTGCTGCATTTTACAGGCAATAAGGATCATAACACCGCTTTGCGGGGCCGGGCTAAAGACCTGGGGTTGAAAATTAACGAGTACGGCCTGTGGCAGGACGGCAAAAATATTGTCTGCCGCAGCGAAGAGGAAATTTTTGCACATTTGGGGATGGCTTTTATTCCGCCGGAATTACGGGAAAACATGGGCGAAATCGAAGCCGCCGCCGGGGAAGGCCTGCCTGTACTGCTCGAGGAGCAGGATATCCGGGGGATTTTTCATGTTCATACTAATTTCAGTGACGGAACGGAAACTCTGGAAAGCATGGTGTCTGCGGCAAAAAGAATGGGGCTGCGGTATCTCGGTGTAAGCGATCACAGTCAATCCGCATATTACGCGGGCGGTTTGAAAAAAGAGGATATTGAAAGACAGTTCCGCCTGATTGATGAATTGAATGAAAAGCATGCGCCGTTTTATATTTTCCGGGGAATCGAATCCGACATATTGCCGGACGGCAATCTGGATTATGAAAGTGCAATCCTGGCCGGGTTTGATTTTGTTATTGCTGCTGTTCATTCCAATTTTCATCTAAGCGCGGAGGAGATGACCGGCCGGATCAAGAAAGCTCTGCAAAATCCTTATACGACGATGCTGGCGCATCCGACGGGCAGGCTGCTTTTGGCCCGGGAGCCTTATGCCGTCAATATGCCAGAAATCATCGATACGGCTCATAAATACGGCAAGGTTATCGAATTGAACGCCAACCCGCACCGGCTGGATCTCGATTGGCGCCATTGCATTTACGCCCGGGAAAAGGGCGTGAAAATTTCCATCAATCCTGATGCGCACCATGCGGCAGGGTTGGCCGACATCGGGTTGGGTGTAAAAGTAGCAAGAAAAGGCTGGCTGACAAAAAAATATTGCCTTAACTGCCTTGAACTTGAAGAAATGAAAAATTATCTGGCATACAGAAAATAATCAAACGGCGTTTATGGCACGAAACTTGATAACTATTATTGGGAGATCAATTGCGGATTGCCGGCGGCGAAATTATGTTTAGGCCCGGAACCATTGCTGTTTGCAGGTTGCAGAGTTGTCCGCCGGAGAATAATCCGGGGCGGGAAAACAGCCGGACATGATACAAAATTGTTCTATCAAAAAATATATCAAGGATGGAAGCGAATGACACCATTACCTCGAGTCAGCACCGGTATCAGCGGTTTGGATGAAATTATCAATTTTTTGCGGATGGGCGATAACGTAGTTCTGCAGGTTGACGATATTGCCGATTACAAGAGATTTGTTGATCCCTATGTCGCCGCCGCCCTGGCACGCGGGCAACGGATTGTCTATATGCGCTTTGCCGCTCATGCGCCGCTGTTCGATGCCGATCGGCGCATAAAAACATATAAGTTGAATTCCGCCAGTGGTTTTGAATTATTTTCCACGCAGGTTCATAATATCGTCCGCGAAGAAGGCCGCGATGTTTTCTACGTCTTTGATTGTCTGTCCGATCTGCTGATGGCGTGGGCAACCGATTTGATGATCGGCAATTTTTTTGTCATTACCTGTCCTTATCTCTTTGAACTAAATACTGTTGCCTATTTTGCGATTCTGAGAAACCGTCATTCCTTCAAAACGGTTGCCCGCATCCGCGAAACGACGCAGGTTTTGCTTGATATCTACAGCCATGAAGGGAACCTGTGCGTGCACCCGCTTAAAGTCTGGCAGCGCTATACTTCCACCATGTTTTTGCCGCATATTATGGAAAACGGGAAGTTTATCCCGATCCTAAGCAGCGCCGATGCCGCCAGCTTTTTTTCCCGGATAGCAGATAAAAATTCCTCCAGCGGGGAGCGGAATCTCGATTTCTGGGATCGTATTTTTTTTGCAGGCGACGAATCTGCTGGCGGATCCTGCCGCTTACGAAGCGAGACAGGAAATGGTGGAAACGCTTTCCCGTGTGCTTATCGGACGCGAAAAACGCATGCTTTCCCTGGTGAAGGAATATTTTACGCTGGAAGATCTGATCGAAATCAAAAAACGCCTGATCGGAACAGGTTTTATCGGGGGGAAATCGGTCGGCATGCTGTTGGCCCGCAATATCCTGCTCCGTGATTCGGCGCAGGACTGGTCAGCGCATCTGGAGCTGCATGATTCCTTTTATATCGGATCCGATGTTTTTTATTCCTATATTGTGCAAAACGGCTGGTGGAAGACTTTAATCGCACATAAAACCGAGGAAGGTTATTTCGAAAACGCCCGCATATTGAAGGGCAAGATGCTGCACGGGGTCTTTCCCGAAGAAGTGAAGGAGCAGTTTCAGCTGATGCTGGAGTATTTCGGCCAGTCGCCGATAATTGTCCGTTCCAGTTCTCTCTTGGAAGACGCCTTCGGCAATGCCTTTGCCGGCAAATATGAAAGCTATTTCTGCTCCAACCAGGGGACTCCGGAGCAGCGGTATGAGCGCTTTGAAGAGGCTGTCCGTAAAATATTCGCGAGTGCCATGAACGTGGACGCCCTGACGTACCGGCTGCAGCGCGGTTTGGGCCGTCAGGATGAACAGATGGCTTTGCTGGTGCAGCGGGTCTCCGGGGCGCATCGCAAAACGTATTTTTTCCCGGATATGGCCGGTGTCGGACTTTCTTACAATACATTCGTCTGGCAGAAGGGCATGGACCCGAAAGCCGGGATGCTGCGCATTGTTTTCGGACTGGGGACACGGGCGGTAAACCGTGTGGAAAACGATTATCCGCGGATAGTGGCGCTTGATGCCCCGCTCACTAAACCTTATGCCCGGCAGGAAGATGTGCGGCGCTTTTCGCAGCGGGAGGTCGATCTTCTTGACCTCCAGGCAAATGAATTTCGCTCTTTGCCTGTTCCGGAAGTGCTGAGCGAAGATTTGGAAACGCGGATCGATCTCCTGGCGGTGCGCGACACCGCTGCCGCCGAATACATGCGTGCGCTTGGTAAAAATGCGCCGGACAACTGGATCCTGACTTTCGATGAGCTGCTGTCTACAACACCATTCGCCGGTATCATGTCCCGGATGCTCAAAAAACTGGAGCAGGTTTACCGTTACCCGGTTGATATTGAATTCACGGTTAACTTCAATGCGGAAGGCAAGGCGAAAATCAATCTTTTGCAATGCCGTCCTTTCCAGACCAAAGGACATTACAGCCGGGTGGAGATTCCAGAAAAAATCAGCAAATCGAAGGTGTTGTTAAAACAGGAAGCCAATTTTATG
>CAYYBK010000212.1:626-3737 GCA_964470015.1 uncultured Syntrophales bacterium | reverse complement strand
GCTTTCCCGTATTATGTTAATAATTTTCCGGCCTAATTTCGCCTCCTGCGCCAGCTCGCAACCGTCTTTTACGTGGGAAATTATAATAAGACTGCTCATTTTGGGCGACAGTTTATCGTGCTTGTTTTCATTGCTGGGCTGATTTTCAATGAAATACTGCGGCTTCTTCAGTTTGCCGATATCATGATAATAGGCGCTCACTTTAGCCAGCACGGAATCGGCGCCGATAGCTTCACTGGCTGCTTCCACAAGAGAAGCGACAATAATGCTGTGGTGATAAGTTCCCGGAGCCTCGATGATCATTTTTTGGAAAATAGGCTGATTGAGATTGGCTAATTCCAGAAGCTTAATTTCAGTCATAAAGCCGAAGAGACTTTCAAAAATCGGCGTAATTCCGGCAACAAGAACTCCGGTTAATATACCGCCGATAAAACCCATCAGCAGACGCCAGAACAAATCATTAAGGAAATTACCCGATACAAGATTCAGACAGAAAATTGCAGTCATATTGATAATTCCCAAAAAAATACCAATTTTTAAATATGTGGAACGGTTACGACTATTGACGATATGATGCGATGCCGCAACTGCGCCCAGGAATGAGTAAATGGGTAAAACCAGTTTTTCATCGAAGAGAAAACCGATCAGAAAAGAGGTCATTACGGAGGTGATGAGTGCGACGTTTCGATTGATCAGAATAGCCATGATCATTGATCCCATGGCGAACGGTATCGCGAAGTAGCACGCTTCCATGGATATAAAAGGCAGTGCTCTGTTTAAGGCCCCGGATATAAAGATGCCGATTTTAACAATTACTATTTGCAAAATAATCAGAAGCCCGAAGACCAGAATATCGATATTGGAGCTACGGGAATTTTTCAGCCAGTTTCTTGTGCGCCAGAAGTACATAACAAGAGAGAAAAAGAGGGAAGTAAAGAAAATTCCCAGAAGAACGGCAAGACTGGAGAATCTGTTGTCACCGGCTGCTTTGAAAAAAGCCTCTAATTTTGCTTTTTCCGTCGCAGTTATTTTTTCTCCCTCCCGAACGATCATTTCATTCTTTTGCACCTGAAAAAATACAGGCTTGACTTCGTCGATTGCTGCTGTTTTCTTCTTTTCGGTGGTTTCCTTGTTGAAAGTAAGATTGGGTTCGATCAGTTTTTTACTCAGGGAGAGCATTGCACGCTTCAATCCCTGATTATCTTTGGAAAAAATAGTATAAAAGTTTTTCTCCAGTAAGGTGTCAACGGCCTTTATATTTAACACCTGATTGATATCAGATAAAATTTCTTCGGAGTGCGTTTTGATGTCGCGCAGAATGATACCTTTTTCTTTTTCTCCTTTGGTAAACGAAGTAGCGGTTATATATCTGTTTTCATAAAAAGAAGTAACGAAGAGATTTATCTTCTGCTTTAATCCCTCAGGATCTTTCTGTTCCATTAATGCATAAAACTCTTCCGGCGCTAAAGAAAAGCCGAAATTGGTATCCATATTTTTTTTCAGTTTCCGCACTTCCTGATTGTTGAAAGCGGTCAATTCCGTTGTTTTTCCCGCCGGAATGTTTTGACGAAATTCTTCTATGGAATCGAAAGCCTTGGCAATTTTACCCTGAATAGCCGCGGTTAAATTGCCGTCATAATCATAGACGGATTTGATGTTTTCTCCGGCATCAAGTTTCTTTTGCCTGGTTGATTCCTGATCTTCGACCAGGAAGTCCCGATCCGCTTTTATGTCGTGGGTACTTATTGTCCCGATTTCATATTTGGGAGTAAACACATGAATTTCCGGTGCCAGGATTACGGATAAAACAATACAGAGCAGTATGGCGATCGCCCATCTTTGATAGAGGGGGTTGGTGAGCGGTCTGATGGTGAGAATATACCTTTTCAGAGCGTCATTAAAAATATTAGCGGCTTTTTTTGCAGCTGAATCAATAAAATCCATAATAATTTATCAATCGCGGTTGTTTCTTTTTTCCTTACGGACGAGGGCATATGCCTTGATGATGTCCTGAACCAACGGATGGCGGACAACGTCGATTTCCGAAAAATGAACAAAACGAACCCGTTCCGTCTTCCGCAGGACGTTCTCCGCTTCGATTAACCCGGAAATTTTTTCCAGCGGCAGATCGACTTGGGTTACATCGCCCGTAATTACCGCCTTGGACCCAAAACCAAGTCTCGTTAAAAACATTTTCATCTGCTCGGAGGTTGTGTTCTGCGCTTCATCCAGAATAACGAAAGAATCATTGAGTGTCCGGCCCCGCATAAAAGCCAGTGGCGCCACTTCAATTAATCCTTTGTTGATAAAAGCTGTTGCCCGTTCCAGATCGATCATGTCATAAAGAGCGTCGTATAAGGGACGCAGATAAGGATTAACCTTTTCGGCTAAATCACCTGGTAAAAATCCCAAGCGTTCGCCGGCTTCAACGGCTGGCCGGGCCAGAATAATCCGGTGAACTTTTTTTTCCAGCAGGCAGGAAACCGCCATCGCCATGGCCAGATATGTTTTCCCGGTGCCGGCTGGTCCGATAGCAAAAACCATATCGTAATTTCTCATGTCTTCTATATAGAGACGCTGAGAAATGCTTTTGGGTGTTATTATCCTCTTTTTAGATGATATGAATACGGTATCGAGAAATATCCGCTCCAGTTCAAAATTCACGTCTTCGGAAAGAATGCGGTGCGCATAATCGATGTCGGAGGCATGGATATGCCATCCTTTTTCCATCAGGGAATACAATTGCCTTAGCAGTGTAGTTACTTTTTTTGCGTTCTTCTCATCGCCGGTGACGATAATATGGTCTCCCCAGGCTTTTACTCTTACCGGTTCCATTTTTTCGATGAGTTTTAGATGCTTATCATGTTCGCCGCAGAGACTTTTCAGTAAATCATGGCTGGTGAAAAAAATCTTCTCTTCACGTATGTTGGAAATTGTATGTTTCAAAAAAAATCAGCCTCAAGTTTTATAAAGTATAAACATCCGGTCATGTTCGCTGCATAAAACAATATGCGTTAAATTAGCCACAATTTCCTATCATTGTAACTATTTCATTGCAATATAATTTAATTTTGCAGAAATAAGTATGCAAACACCTTGGCGTTCCCCAAG
>CAYYBK010000212.1:0-616 GCA_964470015.1 uncultured Syntrophales bacterium | reverse complement strand
AATCAAACAGTTTTCGTCCGGTTGATGCGCCTTCTGGCTGGTTTTAGACCATACTGCGGCGGCAAAACCTTTTTTCCGGAAATAAGAAGCGAGCGTACCGGCGCCAACACCGCCGGGAAGTGCTTTTACGCCGTAAACTTCCCGGATAGCTCTTTGCAGAGACAGGACAACGGGGGCATTGGGAGATGTGGGGGGAGGTGCTTGTAAATAATGAACCGGAGATATTTCTATTTGCACTTTGAATTTGTTTTCTATTTTCATGGTAATGCTTTTTATCGCTTTGATAACATCTTCCAGTTTGTAATCCGGCAACACTCGGCAATCCATGTAAAAAATATCTTCACCGGGAATAGTATTGATGTTGCCGACATTCGGTTCCTTTTTCGTAGGCTCAAATGTGCTGGATTGCGGGTCATAGAGGTGGTCGGCTTTGGGGAACATTTTCTTCAGCGCGGAAAGTTTTGCAACGAGATGCGACGCTGCTACGAAAGCATTATTTCCCAGCTGCGGTTTGCTGGCGTGACATTGTTTGCCTGTTGTTTTAAACGACAGCCACAACATACTTTTTTCGGCGACTTCGATCAATGAACCGCTGATGTTTCCCGAATCGGGAATA
>CAYYBK010000211.1:0-3756 GCA_964470015.1 uncultured Syntrophales bacterium | reverse complement strand
TAATTGCCGTCCGGATTGTGAAAAGCGGCGGGGTAGAGCAGGTTAATATCGAGAAACGTTCCGGCAACAATTACTTCGACGAGGCGGCTTTGAAAACAGTCAGAAAATCGAGCCCCTTCCCCCCTTTCCCGAGCAGGATGGCGGAAGAGAGTATTGAAATCGGTATCCGTTTTCATTCTGCTCAATTCCGTTAAAAACGATGAAAGGACAGTACAATTACTGATGAGGAAAAAATTACCGGCTTTATTTCTTGTGTCTTTTTGCTCCGCACTGGTTTTTTCGGGCAGTGTTCAGGCCAAGATATACATAGACGTCGATTCCCCAACTTTTCAGCTCTTTCCGATAGCCATCTGCGATTTTATTCAAACTCCATCTAATGCCGTAAAATCAATGGATTACGGTATTGTTCTGGCTGATGAAGTCAAAAAGTATCTGGCAATGACGGGATATTTTAACATCCTGAACAAAAAGAGCTTCCTGGAGGAGTCTCCGGCCGGTGAATTGCCCGCCGCACATGTCAATTTTTCCGACTGGACAATGATCGGCGCCGATTATCTGCTCAAAAGTAATTTTTCCGAATCTGGCGGCGGGATAGTAGCCGAGTGCCGCTTTTACGACGTGATTCGCGGAGATCTTATCTTCGGCAAAAAATACGGCGTTCCGGCCGGTGGACAGGCAAATCTGGGGAAAAATGTGGCTTCCGATATTTTATTTGCTCTGACCGGTGATGAAGGTGAATTTAACACCAAAATCGCCTTGGTTGTTAAAAAGGGCAATAGAGGAGATATTTATACAGTTAATTATGACGGTACGGATATGCAACCCGTCACCGGTCATCGCGCAATAATCGTTGCGCCGCGCTGGTCGCCCGACGGCCGTTTCCTGGCCTTTACATCATTTAAAGACGGCAGTCCCGAAGTTTACCTCCGGGATTTGAAAACCGGCGCGGAAAAGAAAATAGCTTTTTTTGAGGGCCTCAATTTGTGCGGTTACTGGTCGCCGGACGGGCAGAAAATATTATTGACTTTAAGCCAGGAAGGAAATGAGGAGCTGTATGTTCTGGAGATCGCAACCATGAAACTGAAACGACTGACCAGCAGCTATTCGATCGATGTTTCGCCTTCCTGGTCGCCGGACGGCAAGAAAATAGCCTTTGTTTCCAATCGCGGCGGTTCTCCGCAAATTTACACCATGGATGCAGAAGGAGAGAACATCAAGCGTATCACCTTTGAAGGGAACTATAATACGACACCTTCCTGGTCGCCGCGGGGCGGCCGTATCGCCTACGAGGGGCTCATCAACGGCAGATTTCAGATATTTACTATTGACGAAGAGGGGAATAACCTGTTGCAGCTTACTTTTAACGCCGAAGATAATGAGTCGCCTTCCTGGTCTCCTTCGGGCCGGCAGATTGTCTATAGCGCAAAAACAAATTCGAATAGTAAAATTTGTATAATGAATGCTAATGGGCTGAATGTAAGAGTTCTCAATGAAAATAACGGCAGTCTGTCCATGCCGATGTGGTCGCCGCGATTTAAATAGTTTCCACCTTACCCAAATTTAGGGTTGTAATTTTTTAATGTTTACCGTATATACAGAACATCATGATAAGACCTGAATTTGACAGGAATATTGAAAAGCAGCGCGGCACTAGAGCCTCACCTCGGGAATTGATGCGGTTTCGTCGGTAATTTTCAGAAACTGAAGATGTCAATTGCACTAAGTTTTAAGAAAAATTAAAATAAATTTCATGCTCGTATAGAAAGGAGATTTTGATAATGAAAAAGAATTTTACTTGGATAGGAATTTTGATTGCGCTTGTATTTGGGCTGACCATGTTTGCCGGGTGTGCCGAGAAAAAAGCGGTAGTGAAGGAAGGTGCCTCACAGGAGCAGCTTGCAGCTGATCAGGCGGCAAAAGATGCGGCGGCAAAAGCCGAAGCGGAACGCCTGGCGCGGGAAAAGGCGGAAAGAGAAGCCGCTGCCCGCAGGGCAAAGGAGCAGGCGGTCAAAGTTGAGCCGGCGGCAGCCACCGAAGATGCGGTTAAAGATATTTATTTTGATTTCGATAAATCCAATATTCGTCCGGATGCCCGCGAGATCCTCAAAGCCAATGCCGATTATTTCCTGAAAAACAGCAATGCGAAAATCGTCGTGGAAGGACATTGTGATGAAAGAGGGACCGCCGAATACAATATGGCTTTAGGACAGAGACGCGCCCAGGAAGCTAAAAAGTATCTGGTGAATCTCGGTGTTCAGGAAGCTAAAATGAAGACGATCAGCTACGGCAAAGAACGTCCGGTTGACCAGGGCCACGATGAACAGGCTTGGGCCAAAAACCGCAGGGCACACTTCGTAGTGACCATTAAATAATTCAGTGCAGGGGTAAGAATTGAGGAACGGTCTTTATCTCGTTTTGCTGTTGTCCGTCTTGATGGGATGTGCCACAACCGATGACTTGAAGGCAATGCGCTCTGAATTAAATCAGAGCATGGATGATAAGCTGGCGGTCATCGAAGCCAATACGGCGGCCCTGAAAAAAGAATTGGGAAAAAGCTCCGAGGCTATAGCGCAGACAAGAAAAGGCAATGCCAATACGGTAGCGGATATTTCCGATTTGCGCGATAACATCCAGCAATTGCGAGGTCAGTTGGATGCACTGAAGAAAGACATGACCAGCAATACGAAAAAGGATGAGGAATACAAGGAAAAATTCGATAACATCATTCTCAAAATCAATTTTATTGAGAATTTCCTCGAAATCGGCAAAAAAGACGGATTAAGCGAAAACGGAGGCAAAGGGAAACCGGGCGATACGGCCGGGGCCGCAAAAGAACCGGCCAAGAAGCAGGACAAGGAAACTATGTATTCCGCGGCCTATCAAAGTTTCAAGGACGGCAATTACGATAAGGCCCGGACGGAATTTCAAAGTTTTTTAGCCATTTATCCCGATTCTGAGTATTCTGACAATGCCCAGTTCTGGATTGGCGAATGTTATTTTTTCGAAAAAAGTTATGAAAAGGCGATTCTGGAATACGAAAAAGTAACAAAAAACTTCCCCGGCGGCAACAAAGTTCCTTATGCTCTGCTGAAACAAGGGCTGTCGTTTTTAAATCTGAATGATAAAACCAGCGCCAAGTTAATATTGCAGCAGGTCATTAAAGATTATCCCAATACCAATCAGGCGCGTATTGCACGCTCGAAGTTGCAGGAAATAAAATAATTCTGAGCAACGGAAAATTAAGCAAAGAAGAGGGCCGGAAATAAAACGGCCCTCTTCTTTTACTTGCCGGCGGAAGTTTTCTATCCTTTGACCACTTTCAGAAAGCGCGAACGGAAAACATCGCTCAATAGGACGCGTTTTACCGGCTGCAATCTCAAGAAAACACCCAGAAATGTCCGCAGAAATTCATGGGTAATACTTTGCGGATTATCGAGAAGCAGGTTCTGTAAAGTTTCTCTTTCAGTGCATGATAAAATATATTTCTCCAAGCCGTCTTCCGGATAAATCACTTTTTTATCCGCTTTCCCCATAAAAATAGCTTTTTGTTTGCAGGTGTGCTGACAGATGGTACAGCCGAGACAGCTTTCCTGGTCAATTTGCGGCAAAAAGTCTTTCTCTTCCGGCTTCTTTATACTTATTGCCCTGACGGGACAGGCCTGCACGCACTTTCCGCATCTCTTGCAGAGGTCTTTGTTGATAACGGGCAACAGCCCCGAAGTCACGAGTATTCCCCGGTAACCGAATTTATTGATG
>CAYYBK010000210.1:0-3770 GCA_964470015.1 uncultured Syntrophales bacterium | reverse complement strand
GCCGGGAAAATAGAAGCAATTAATTATCACGCCGGAAAGTTTGTTTCCGCCAACCTGGATAAGGCTTCTTCCGATAATGAACGTAATGAAATCATGATCAGCGCGGATAACGGCTGCTCGATCTGGGCGGTGCAGATCGCCGGTCTGATCGCGCGAAGGATTGTTTGTTGGGTTAAAGTGGGCGATAATGTTAAAAAGGGCGAAAGGATCGGTTTGATTCGCTTCGGTTCACGCGTTGATGTATATTTGCCGGAAAAATCCCGTATTATCGTGGAAATCGGTGCGAAGGTGAAGGCGGGCAGTACGCCTTTGGGATATTTGCCCTAATTTAAAGAATATTTCAAGATACTTACTATATGGATACGGAACCCACCCCGAAGAAAAGCCGCATTAGGAAAGGCATCTATGTCTTGCCGAATCTTTTTACCACAGCATCGCTCTTTGCCGGCTTTTATTCCATAATTGCATCGGTTCAGGAAAATTTTACGGTTGCCGCCTTCGCCGTTCTGGTTTCTCTTGTCTTGGACGGGCTGGATGGACGGATTGCCCGCATCACCAATACCACCAGTAAATTCGGCGCCGAATACGACTCTCTTGCGGATTTGGTTGCTTTCGGCATTGCCCCCGCACTCTTGGCCTACAACTGGGCCATGTTTTTCTACGGCAGGTGGGGCTGGCTGGCGGCATTTGTGTTTGTTCTTTGCGGTGCATTGCGTTTGGCGCGCTATAATATTCAATTAGGGCTTATCGACAGCAAAGTATTCAACGGACTTCCTATTCCGGCCGCAGCTGCCGTTGTTTCCACAACGGTGATTTTTTTCGATTATGCCGGTGTGGAGGGAAAGTTTCATAACCCTTATTTATTATTCCTTGTTGTTGTTCTTTCCCTCTTGATGGTCAGCAATATCAAATACTACAGCGGAAAGGATATGAAGCTCTTCGTACGCAAGCCGTTCATGTCTTTTTTTCTTGTTGTCGTTTTGTTGATCGTGATCGCCGCATTGCCGGAAATCGTTATTTTTGTAATCATGCTGGGCTACTCCATATCCGGACCGATTTGGTGGATTATAAAATTCAGCAGGCAGACGGCCCAGCGGGCCGCCGGAAAGAAGCAGACTAAACAGGAGAAGCCGCAGGCATTGGATAAAGATAAATAAGGTTTATAAAATTAGCATACGAGGATTATGCGGATTATCGGAGGAAAAGCCAAAGGCAGGATCATCCAGTTTCCTGCCTCATCCAGAGAAAGGCCTACTTCCGATTTTCTGCGGGAAGCTCTTTTCAATCTGCTGGGGCCGTTGGATGGAAAAACTTTTCTTGATCTTTTCGCCGGTTCCGGGAGTGTGGGCATCGAGGCTGCCAGTCGCGGGGCACAAGAAATAATCCTTATTGAAAAAGACAAGAAGATTGCGGCGGCGGCCCAAAGGAACATAGACATATGCGGTTTTGATAAACAGTGCCGGTTGCTGGTTTCTGATACCGGAACCGGATTGCGCGGTCTTTACAGGAAAAAATGCATATTTGATTTTGTTTTTGCCGATCCCCCTTACAGCCGGGGGCTAGTGGAAGAAACAATAAGGGTGTTAAAGGAAAATCCGGTCATGACCGGAGAATCGATAATAATAATTCAGCATTCGGTGCGGGAAGACGTGCTAGTGTTGCTGGAGGAAGAAATTAATCTGCAAGAACAGAGAAAATATGGCGATAGCATTTTGTCTTTTTTAAAATGGAGTGTTCATGACACAGGAGAAATTCATCAGTAAAATTGCGGTGTATCCCGGATCGTTTGATCCGCTGACCAACGGCCATGTGGATATCATCAAAAGAGGAATCAGAATCTTTGACGAGATCATAGTTCTTGTTGCCTATAATCCCAATAAGGTTTCCCTCTTTACAGTGGAAGAACGCATGGAAATGATCAACGATGCAATCGGAGAAATTCCCGGTGTTCTCGTGGACAGCCATTCCGGTCTGCTTGTTGATTATATGAAAAGAACCGGTGCCAATATAATTTTGCGCGGTATGCGTGCTCTTTCCGATTTCGAGTACGAATTTCAGATGGCACTGATGAATCGCCGGCAGTCCAGAGAAATCGAAACGGTTTTTCTCATGAGCGGCTTCAAGTGGTTCTATACGGGATCGCAGGTAATCAAACAAGTGGCTGGTCTCGGCGGTTCCGTGAAAGGTTTGGTACCGGATAATGTTTATCAGAAACTACTGGTGAAATTTAATATTAACAACAATAATAACGGCAGGAGGTAGTTGTGAAATTAGCAGCAAGAGTAGCGAAAATAAAACCGTCGGAAACATTAGCCATTACTGCGAAAGCGAACGCCCTGAGGGCTGAAGGCAGGGATGTAATCGGATTCGGAGCCGGTGAACCGGATTTTGATACTCCGGTCAACATTAAGGCGGCGGCGATCAAAGCGATTGAATCTGGTTTTACCAAATATACACCGGTCGGCGGGACGGATGAATTGAAAGATGCTATTATTGCCAAATTAAAGCGCGATAATGCACTGGAATATAAGCGTTCGCAGGTTGTAGTTTCCTGCGGCGCCAAGCATACCTTATACAATTTGGCGCAGGCTATTTTCGAGGAAGGCGATGAAGTAATCATTCCTGCGCCCTACTGGGTTTCCTATCCTGATATTACCGTGCTGGCCGGCGGGATGCCCGTGATTGTCAATACGCTGGAAAAAGACGGATTCAAAATGAAACCGGAGCAGCTCGCGGCGGCGATAACTAACCGCACCAGGGCCGTTGTGCTCAACAGTCCGTCCAATCCAACAGGCGCTGCTTACTCGCCCGCCGAGTTGAAAGCGCTGGCGGACATTCTTGCCGATAAGGAAATATTTGTCATTTCCGATGATATTTATGAGAAAATAATTTATGCTGACTTTCCCTTTTCCAGTATTGCCGCGGTTGAGCCGAAAATCAAGGATCGAACGATCGTTGTCAATGGTGTTTCCAAAGCATATGCCATGACCGGCTGGCGTATCGGCTATGCGGCCGGCCCGGAACAGATAATTGCCGCAATCAGCAAAATTCAAAGTCAGAACACCTCCAATCCGGCCTCCATATCCCAGAAGGCGGCCGTGGAGGCGCTGAATGGGAAACAGGACGTGGTGGGGAAAATGGTTCAGGAGTTCCGCAGGAGAAGGGATGTTATCGTGCAGATGCTCAATGATATTCCCGGAATAAACTGTCTCTCCCCCGAAGGCGCTTTTTATGTGTTTCCTAATGTATCCAAGATCTACGGCCGTTCGTTTAAAGGGAGAAAAATAAGTAATTCAGCGGAAATGATAGATTACCTGCTGGATGAGGTTAATGTCGCTATCGTTCCCGGTGCGGCCTTCGGCAGCGACGATCACATCCGGCTGTCTTATGCAACATCATTGAAGAACATCGAAGAAGGCGTAAAACGCATTAAGAATGCCATAAGCAGATTAGATTAAGGGGAAGAAAAACCAATGGGTGGTATTTTTGGAGTGGTTTCGCAGGATAATTGCGTTCAAACGCTGTTTTACGGGACTGATTATCATTCACATTTAGGTACGGAAAACGGCGGTATGGCCGTATTGGGTGCGAAAGGATTTCAAAATGCCAATCACAGTATCTCGCAAGCCCAATTTAAGTCCCGTTTTGTCGACGATTACAGGAAAATGGAAGGTTTTGCCGGCATCGGAGCTATCGATGATGATTCTCCGCAGCCCCTGATAATTCGCTCAAAATTCGGTCCTTACGCTCTTGTTGCCACGGGCCTGATC
>CAYYBK010000209.1:0-3793 GCA_964470015.1 uncultured Syntrophales bacterium | reverse complement strand
GCGGCTACCGGCGGCAATGCTCCCTGCTGCCGCAGTTTGGAGCCGCGTCCGTCGCAATAAATGCAGCCGCCCCGGGCGACGCGTCCATCGCGATTGGGGCAGGTAAATCCCGCATCAATTTGCAGCTTATGGACATTGCAGCCGAACAAATTTCGCCAGTAGCTTTTTAAATCGTTATAGCGCTTGCCGCTTTGCGAAAAATCTGGTTTGGTCAAAAGATCCTCTTTTTTTGTTGTGTTTTTCTTGCAGGAATACTATTTATTTTCAGTGTGCGCAAGGAGGAATCAGTGAGCAGCAAATACGATATCATCGTCATCGGCGGCGGGCATGCCGGCTGTGAGGCATCCCTGGCCGCGGCACGCATGGGTTGCGAAACGCTTCTCTTCAATATCTGTCTGGACTCCTTAGCATTAATGTCCTGCAATCCCGCCATCGGTGGCCTGGCCAAAGGACAGCTGGTCAAGGAGATAGATGCGCTCGGCGGCGAAATGGGCAAAATCGCCGATAAAACAGCCCTGCATTTCCGGCTGCTTAATGCTTCAAAAGGACCGGCGGTACATTCTTCCCGCGTTCAGTGCGATAAGCAGCAATACCGTTTATCCATGAAATCAGTTCTGGAAAAGCAGGATAGACTTCATATCCGTCAGGCGATGATCGACCGCCTGGTCATCGAGGGAAACGAGATCAGGGGAGTATTGGATCAGACCGGCTATTTTTACGGCGCTCCCAAAGTAATCATCACCACCGGTACGTTCTTGAACGGCCTCATACATATCGGCACATCACACTATCATTCCGGCCGCGCCGGGGAACTGGCTTCGCTGGCGCTCGCCTCCAGTCTGAAGGACTTGGGTCTGGAGATGGGAAGGATGAAGACCGGCACTCCGCCGCGCCTGAAAGCCGCGACAATTGATTTTTCCTGTCTGGAGCGACAGGACAGCGATCCGGAACCGCAGCCCTTTTCTTTTACCACGGAGCAACTGCGCGCAGAACGCCTGCCTTCTTATTTTACGGCGACTTCCGCGGCAACGCATAAGCTCATCCGGGAGAACATCAGCCAGTCGCCGCTCTACGGCGGGATAATCAAGGGAATCGGTGCCCGCTACTGTCCATCTTTAGAAGATAAGGTAATGCGCTTCGGTCAGCGCGAAAGCCATCCGGTGGTACTGGAGCACGAAGGCCTGGAAACGGAAGAAATCTACGCCAAGGGACTGGGCAACAGCCTGCCGCTGGAATTGCAGCAAAGAATCGTCAACAGCGTAAAAGGTCTCGAGCAGGCGGAAATCATGCGCCCGGCGTATGCCATCGAATATGATTTTGTCCAACCGACCCAGCTCAAACCGACGCTGGAAACAAAATCAATTAGCGGGCTTTATCTGGCCGGACAGATCAACGGCACTTCCGGTTACGAGGAGGCGGCGGCTCAGGGGCTCTGGGCGGGAATAAATGCCGTGCAGGCTTTGCGCGGGGCGCCAGCTTTTATTTTGGACCGTTCCGAGGCCTATATGGCCGTGTTGATCGACGACCTGGTCACCCGCGGCGTCGATGAACCCTATCGCATGTTTACTTCGCGCGCCGAATACCGGCTGATTTTACGTGAAGACAATGCCACCATCCGCCTGATGGGCAAGGGTTTCGAACTGGGGCTGATCACGAAGGACGACTATGGTGATCTCCAGGAAAAGGTACGGCAGATTTCGCAGCACACCGAGCACCTGCATGCGGTGATCGTCAAGCCGTCACCGGAAGTGAATGACCAACTGGCCCGGCTTAATTCACCGCCGGTTAAAAATCCGACGCCGCTTACCGGTCTGCTGAAAAGACATGAACTATCCTATGACGACCTTGCCGTCTTTCCCGGCTGGCAGCCGCTGCCGGACAAGTTCGTGAAAAAGCAGGTGGAAATTGAAATCAAATACGAAGGATATATCAAAAGGCAATTCGATGCCGTGAAAAAATTGAAGGACCAGGAGAAAAAGAAAATTCCTGCCGGTTTCGATTATTCCTCCATTCCCGGTCTCTCCAATGAACTGAAAGCAAAGCTTGCCAGGGTAGCTCCGGAAACCCTGGGCCAGATGGAACGCATTTCCGGTATGACTGAAGGAGCCATATCTGCGGTTTTAATCATGATGAAAAAACAGGAACTTGCGGCGGCCGCAGATAAAAATAAACCAGAGCAAATCTAGCACGATCAGGGGATGTAAAATACATGCAGAAAATGCATATAAAAACGGCCTTTATCTTAGGCGCGGGGCTGGGCACCAGGCTGCGTCCGCTTACCGCAAATATGCCCAAGCCGCTCCTGCCGATCGGCGGCAGACCGCTTATTACCTATGCCATGGAACATCTCTGCTCCGTCGGCATAAAGAAATTCATTGTCAACACGCACCACCGCGCCGATAAATACGCTGCGGCATTTCCCGCAGGCAATTGGCGGGGGATTCCGATAATCTTCCGCCATGAACCGGTGTTGCTGGATACGGGCGGCGGCATCAAAAACATCGAAGACCTCGTCGCCGCAGAAGATCGGTTTATTGTTTGCAACGGCGATATCATCACCAATATGCCTTTACAGCCGTTGCTGGAGCGGCATCTTTCGCGGCGGAATTTGGCTACGCTGGCCCTGCGCAGCTACGGCCCACTGCTCAACGTCAACATCGATCAGAACGGTTTTATCTGCGATATGCGGCATCTTTTAGGAAATCCGGGCCAACAAAAATGCCTTTTCGCCGGAATTTATATCTTGGAAAAATCTTTTTTATCCTGTTTGCAAGCGGGGCGCGTCGAATCAATTGTTCCGCCGCTTGTCGAACAAATCAAAAGAAATCCGCGCGCCGTCAGCGGAGTAGTAATCGACGAAGGCTATTGGTATGATTTGGGTACAATTGAAGAATATAACAGGTTAAATCAAACGGACGGCGAAAGCATCTTCTACAGAAGGGACGAATGACCGCAGAGATAAGAAATTTTCTTGCAAGAAATCTGAAAACAGAGATTTTCGATATTGCTCCCATCAAGAAAGGCGGATCCGACCGTAATTTTTACCGCGTCCGGCGGCCTGATCAATCCACCCTTATTTTCATGCATTACGGCAGCGATGTGGCCGAAAACGACTATTGGGCTGATATCGCCAGATTTCTTGCCGCCATCAAGATTTGCGTCCCGCAAATCATTGCCCAGGATGCGAATCGGCATTTTATCCTGCTTACGGATGCGGGCGAAACAGATCTGTGGTCGCAAAGAACGGTCCCATGGCGGCAACGCCGTGATTATTACTACGCGGTATTGAGACAAATCCGCACGCTGCATACCTTCAACACGGCCATGATACCTGCGGGACTGAGGCTGACGGAAGGATACAGTGAAAAAATTTACCGCTGGGAACAGCAGTATTTTCAAAATAATTTTGTACAGGCGGTTTGTCATCTGCAACTGGACCCGGCCCGCCAGAAAGAACTGACGGCGGAATTGGACGGGTTAATCGCCCGCCTCCAAAAACTGGGGCAGTGTTTGATCCACCGCGATCTGCAATCACAAAATATTATGCTGCAGGACGGCATCCCCATGCTGATTGATTTTCAGGGTATGCGCAAGGGCTGTCTTTTTTATGATCTGGGATCGTTAATTTGCGACCCTTATGTAAGCTTCACCGCAAGCGAGCGCAATGAATTGCTGTTATTTTATTATAACCTGCTGAAACCTTCTTACGGTTTCCAGGAGTTTACCGGCAATTTCTGGCAGGCTTCGGCCCAGCGACTTATGCAGGCGCTGGGCGCCTACGGATTTTTGGGAT
>CAYYBK010000208.1:0-3803 GCA_964470015.1 uncultured Syntrophales bacterium | reverse complement strand
GCTTTGACATCTTCGTAAGCTTTCCATACTTCCGGGTTAAAGCATACATGTCCGATAATTCTTGTCGGGTCATGGACATCAATTTTTTCCGGAGCGACATTCAGATCGCCGCACCAGACAACCGCGCTGGACGGCAGAAATTTTTTTTCCAAATACTTGCGCAAACGGCGTAACCAGTCCAGTTTATATTTGTACTGTGTGCTTTCCCTGTCCTGCCCTTGCGGCACATATGTATTGATTATTATCAATCCTTCGTATGTTGCCGCAATCAGACGCTCGGTGTCCGCCGGATCATCGTCCAGACCGTAAACAACTTTTTGCGGTTTTTTTCTGGAAACAATGGCAACGCCGGCATGTTGTTTTTTCCCCTTAAAAACCGCTTGATAACCCAGATCGGCAAATTCGGCCGCCGGGAATTTGTCATCGGCGACTTTTGTCTCCTGCAGGCAAAAAAAATCGGGCCGGTTTTCCTTGAGCCAGGGTAAAACGATATGCAGCCGGGAACGAATCGAGTTTGCATTGTAAGTGGCAATTTTCATGTGCCCACCGCCTGGAATGTATTGCCGGCTTAAATATCACGCCCTGCGGCCGGGCTCAAGATTTTTTGCGGTGTTATAAAAAATAGTGTATGAGAAAAACCATGGAAAGAGCGGATATCACCATCATCGGTGCCGGCATAATCGGATTGGCTGTTGCCGCCGAAATTTCCCGTCCCGGATTAAATATTCTCCTTCTGGAAAAAAAACCCTCCCACGGCGGCGGAATCAGCTCGCGCAACAGCGAAGTAATCCACGGGGGGATGTATTATCCGGAAGGCTCGCTGAAAGCCGATTTATGCGTTGCCGGCCGCCATCTGCTCTACGAACTCGCCGCCGCAAATAACATTCCTCACAGGAAAATCGGTAAGCTGATTGTGGCAACCACCTCCGAAGAAATAGGCAAAATTGAACAGCTGCACGAGAACGCGAGAAGAAACGGCGTCAATTCCACGGAGCTGATCGGCACACGGCGCATTGCCAGCATGGAACCTAATGTCCGCGCATGCGCCGCACTTTATTCACGGGAGACAGGAATTATCAGCGCACATGCCTTAATGAATTATTTTCTGGTCCGCGCACACAATGGGAAAGTACAACCGGCATACAATACAGAGGTCGCGCAAATTGAAAAGGAGGCAGGCGGCTACAGAATTTTTACTCGTGATACCAAAAGCGAATCCTTTGAATTTTCCTCAGCCGCAGTAATTAATGCCGCGGGGCTGGAATCGGATACGATTGCCAACATGGTTGGCGGAAGCTATCACCTTCATTATTGCAAGGGAGATTATTGCAGTATTTCCGGTATAAAACAGGGAATGGTGGAAAGACTAATCTATCCGGTACCGCCGGAAAATAACGTCGGGCTGGGCGTTCATCTAACCGTTGATTTAAGCGGGCGCCTGAAGCTGGGGCCGGATAACGTTTACATTCCGCGAACTGAAAACTATAAAGTTGCTGCAGAAAAAGCAGTTCTCTTTTATCTAGGAGCCAAAAAATTTCTGCCCTTCCTGAAAGAAGAAAATGTCGGCCCGGATATGGCCGGCATTCGCCCCAAACTGCAAGGTCCCGGCGACTGTTTTCGCGATTTCGTAATTAAAGAAGACCGGCCTGGTTTCATCAATCTGGTGGGGATAGAATCTCCCGGTCTCACCGCCGCGACCGCCATTGCCCGGCTTGTAAGAAAAATGCTGACGGGAAAAAATTTATAAGTGCTTCAAATTATTCGTTTTTGAAAATAATCCCGCAAAATAAAAAAACAGCTGATTTATTTTAAATTGAATGTTAAATAATAGATGAAGCAAAGGCTCTTTTACTAAGTTCTGTCATTAGGAATATACACTAGTCGTTGATTATTCCCGAAAAAGCGAGGTAGAAATATGAGCAAAGTACAGGAATTAGTCAAGGTCGGAGTGGAGAGTTGGGGAATATATATTCCCGCCTTCAGGCATAGCGCCCAATACATGTCTGAAAAAACCGGTATTCCGCAGAATGTCCTGGAAACAAAATTCGGACTAAACGCCAAGAGCATTGCCGGTCCGGAAGATCATAACGTGGCGATGGCCGCTAAGGCTTCCAATGTAGCCATCCAACGAGCAGGGATCAGCGCAAAAGACATTGATCTTATCATCTGGGCCGGCGAAGTCTATGATAAATATCTGATGCAAACCTACGGAGTAAAACTGCAAAACGACATCGGCGCCGTAAACGCCATGGGTTTTGATATAAACCAGCGTTGTGCGACATTTATGCTCGCCTTTAATCTAGTAAAAGGCCTGATGGCCATGGACCCCCGGATCAAGCGGGTTTTGATTGCTTCCGGCTACCGCAACTGCGACCTGATCGATTATGGAAATCTCAGAACAAGGTTTATGATCAGTCTTGCGGCCAGCGGCGTGGCTATTTTGCTGAAGCGGGATCATCCGGAGAACGCTCTTTTGGCTTCCGCCGTGATCACCGACGGTCAATTCTCCGAAGATGTTTATGTGCGCGGCGGAGGATCCGGAATGCCCATGACCACCCCCGGTGGTGAAATTCCGCCCACCGCTTATGAGGTCATTGAAAAAAAGCTGAATTATCTTGACGTTCCCGATCCGGAAGGCATGAAAGAACGACTGGACAAATTATCAATGTCAAATTTCATTAAAGTAATCGATCTCGCCATTACTAATTCCGGTTATGCCCGGAAGGATATCGGCTACCTGGGTCTGCTGCACATGAAACCGAGTGCTTTTGAATACGTTTCCCAACAAATCGGCGTTGATACAAGAACAAAGACTACTTACTGGGAGGAATTCGTTAATTTCGGTCACATGGGGCAGAATGACGCCGTTGTTTCATTGGAATTCGGCATCAAGCATAACAAGATAAAACCCGGCGATCTGGTTGTTGTCGCCGCTGCCGGAATAGGTTATTCGTGGGGAGCCGCCTGCATCAAGTGGGGCAAAAACTAATTAAAAACAACTGCAGCAAATTCCCGCATCAACAATGCCGGACAAAATCTCCAGAGGAAGAAGACTGCTTTGCAGCTCGGGGATTAAAGCAGTATTATTATTGGCCGGCTTTGGCAAGTTTTTTTATGAACCACGAACAAAAATATTTATAGCGGATAATTACGATGGACGAAAAAATCAAGGAAGCTCTTTGCCGACAGATGGCAACAGAACCTTTTGCCCAAAAATTCGGTTTGAAATTAATTGATATTGAAGAAGGCTACGCGAAAGTAGCCATGGTTTTTACGGAAGATATGGAAAACATGTTCGGAATGGCTCATGGCGGCGCGCTGTTCGCGCTGATTGACGAATCTTTCGAAATGGCCTCCAACTCACACGGAACCGTCGCCGTCGCCTTGAACATGAACATCAACTATATCGCCAGCCCGGCGCAAGGATCATATCTGACCGCGGAAGCAAGGGAATTTAATAAAACAAAAAAAACAGCTACATACGACATTAGAGTGACAGACAGTCAGCACAATCTTATCGCCGCCTGCCAGGCGCTCGTTTATCGCCGGGATAAGCCGCTGCCTTTTTTGAAAAGTTAGCTTTATTTCACAGCGGAAGACGCCCCTTGTGAATTATTCCATAATTGTCCGGAAGCCCTTAGTTTTGCTGGTTTGTTTATTTCCCGCCAGCTGAGACCGCAGCGTGAAACTATTATGTAATTATTCGTTTCGATTGATTAATCAATTTAGCCTTGACAAATGACGGTTACTATGATTTACGCATTGCCTTATTACTTTTAGGGGTTTTACTATGAAAAAGACTT
>CAYYBK010000207.1:0-3822 GCA_964470015.1 uncultured Syntrophales bacterium | reverse complement strand
CGCAAGCACGAATACAGCGTCCGCAAAGAACACAACGGTTATGCTCCATCAGGTAGTATTTGTGCGAAGCATCCAGCGGGAAGCTTTTTAGGTAAGTCGGGAAAACCCAATGATCGAGGCCGTATCGATATCCGAGCGATTGCAATTCACAATCGCCGCTCATTTCGCAGTACATGCAGAAATGGTTCCGTTCCGAAAAAAGCATGTCCAAAACCAATTTTCTGGCTTTCACCGTTTGCGGTGAATCTGTAAATATTTCCAAACCTTCGGAAACGGGAAAAGTACAAGCAGTTTGCAGATTTCTCTGCCCCTTCACCTCCACAATGCACATTCGGCATGCGCCGGAAGGAGACAGAGCCGGATGGTAACACAGTGTCGGAATGTCTATGCCCGCCTGTCTGGCCGCTTGAAGAATAGTGATACCAGCCTCTGCGCTGATCTTTTGGCCATTAATTGTAACGTTTATCATAGCCATTTTTCGCTTTGCCTCCCTTCGTAACTAGATCGCTTTGTTTGCCACAAAAGTTTGTTATCAATAGTCTAATTTTTTGAGCTCTTAAGAATAACGCTGCCTGAAGTATAAGAGATAATCGCATATCCTGTCAACACAAAATTCCGTTTAGGTTTGCCGTTGACATCAACAGCAGCAGCGGATATGATCGAGAACAAACCAATAAAACAAGGAATACGACGCGTGAATAAAATATTGGCAAGCATTTATGGGAACAAGCTTGGGCAGGAGATGCTGGAGAGTATTGTGCGCAAGTGCCATCGCTATTTGGGTATCGGTACCGGTGACGATGTTTATTTCAGCGGAGAGAGATATGTTATTGAAAAAATGAAAAGGCTTAATAAATCGCCGTTTTTAATCTTCGACGTCGGTTCGCATCAGGGGGAGTATTTGGAAGTTGTTCTTTCCGTAATGGGAAATGATGGGTTTTCCGTACACTGTTTTGAACCATCCAAACACTTGTTTCCCGCACTGAAAGAGAAAGCCGGCAATGATTCCCGGGTGGTGTTGAACAATATAGGATTAGGGAAAAAAACGGCGCAGATGGATTTATATTACAGCTCGGAAGACGGCAGCGGTTCCCTGACCAAAAGGAAGCTTGAGCATATCGGCGTTACGAATTGGCAATCCGAAAGGGTATCCATTAAAACGCTTGATGAATATTGTTCCGAAAATAAAATAGATTTTATTCATTTACTCAAAGCTGATATCGAAGGGCACGAAATGGATCTTTTTACCGGAGCATCCCGCATGATCGGCCGTAAAGCCGTTAAAATGATCACTTTCGAATTTGGCGGATGCAATATTGATACGAAAACATATTTTCAGGATTATTTCTATTTTTTCCGGGATATGAAAATGGATATCTATCGCATTACACCATCAGGCTATCTCTTTCCTTTGCCCGTTTACCGGGAAATTGACGAGCAGTTCCGGACGACAAACTTCGTTGCAATAAGCAATGATGAATGAACTTCTTCTGACGGTTAAAATTATCTCTCTTGCTTGAGCATCCAGATTTGAACAGAGCTCCTCAGCTGTTTTATCAAGCCAGTTATGCCTTGATCTTGCAGAAAAACGCTGTTATATTTATCAAAATAACTAATTAAGAGAGAAAAAAATATGCTGAAGGGCAAGAAAATTGTGCTGGGCGTAACGGGAGGGATTGCCGCTTATAAAGCGGCGGAACTGACCCGTGCGCTGATCAAAGAAGGCGCGCAGGTAAAAGTAATCATGACAAAAAGCGCGGGTGAATTTGTTGCACCACTGACGTTTCAGACCCTTTCCGGAAACATGGTATACACGGACATGTTTGTCCCCACCGCCAAATACGACATGGCCCATATATCTCTTGCGGAATTTGCCGATGCTTTTGTTATTGCTCCGGCGACGGGGAATATTATCGGTAAAATAGCCTCCGGGATTGCCGACGATTTGCTTTCAACAACCGTTATGGCTTCAGATAAACCCCTGCTTGTTTGTCCGGCCATGAATGACCGGATGCTGGCCAATCCCGCCGTTCAGGAAAATATCAACAAACTCAAGAAGTACGGATACGTCGTGATGGAGAGCGCGTATGGAGAACTGGCCTGCAAAACTCAGGGCGCAGGGCGGCTGCCGGAAATTCCTGCTATCGTGGAGGAAATCGATATTTTGTTGACTTCTAAGGATTTGCGCGGTGAGAAAATATTAATTACCGCCGGTCCGACGGAGGAACCGCTGGATCCGGTGCGCTTCATTACCAACTTATCGTCTGGTAAAATGGGATATGCGCTGGCCACGGTTGCGAACAGGCGCGGTGCTAAGGTTACATTGATCACCGGACCGACGGATTTGCCTCTGCCGCCGGTGCATAAGGTGGTTCGGATTCGTACGGCCCGGGAAATGCATGCAGCGGTATTAGAAAATTTTAAGCAGGCGACGATTATTATCAAAGCCGCGGCCGTCGCCGACTACCGGCCGGCCGTTTTGGCCAGGGAAAAAATAAAGAAAGGTAATGAGCCGTTGGCGTTGAAGCTGGAAAGGAATCCGGATATTATTGCGGAATTAGGCAAAGTTAAAGGTAATCGCACGCTGGTCGGTTTTGCCATGGAAACGCAGAATCTCCTGGCCAATGCACGGGAAAAACTGGAGAGAAAAAATTTGGACTTCATTGTGGCGAATAGTCTCCGTGAAGAAGGTGCCGGATTTCAATCTGATACAAACGTCATCACGATAATTGATGCCAGCGGCAAAACAGAGGCACTGCCCAGAATGGCCAAAATAGATGCCGCGGAGGTTATTCTTGACCGCATTATAGCGGCGGGCGGGAAAAAGGGTAAAAGCAGGAAGCAATGACGGAAGAATATACTTTAGCCGCACATGAAGAATTGCGTTTTCAATTGCTTGCGGCGGTCAAAGCGCTGAAGAGCCGTCTAAACGGTTATGATAAATTTACCTTAGGTTTGGACGGCACAAGAAGGGCGCGGGTAAGAAAAGATGCCCAACAAGTTCCGCAAAGCACTGCGGAGGAGCTGCAAAAAATTAAGGAAACGATGGCGGAATGCCTGCTTTGCCGTTTGGGTAAAACGAGGCGCAACCTTGTCTTTGGTGACGGGAATCCGCAGGCAAGAATTGTTTTTGTCGGAGAAGCTCCCGGTGCCGACGAAGACGAACAGGGACTGCCCTTTGTGGGGCGGGCCGGCCAGCTTTTGACGAAAATCATCGAAGCTATGGGCATGAAGCGCGGAGAGGTCTATATCTGCAATATTCTCAAATGCCGTCCTCCGCAAAATCGCAACCCGTTACCCGAGGAAATCGCCGCTTGCGAGCCTTTTTTGAAAAGACAATTAAAAAGCATTTCCCCGCAGATAATCTGTGCGCTGGGGACATTTGCCGCAAAAACACTGCTGAGGACCGAAGTGCCGATCAGCGTTTTACGCGGCCGTTTTCATTTGTACGAGGGAATAAAATTGATGCCGACATATCATCCGGCGTATTTGCTGCGTAATCCTTCAGCGAAGAAACTTGTCTGGGAAGATGTGCAGTTGATTATGAAAGAACTGCAAAACTAATGGGCATCGTCACTATGAAAAGAGGTAGCTCCATGATGAAAAATATTTTCTCCGCCTTGCTTTTGTTTTTTCTGATATTTTCCACCGGTGCCTTTGCCCAGGAAAAAAAACCGGTCTTCAACATGATCGGTATTGAAGGCATCATTACGACACCGACGGCCAAATATGTGGCGAAAAGCATCGAAGAGGCCGGCAAAGAAGGTGCGGAAGGGCTTATTATTTTGCTTGATACGCCGGGAGGAATGGATACCGCGATGC
>CAYYBK010000206.1:0-3857 GCA_964470015.1 uncultured Syntrophales bacterium | reverse complement strand
ATTGCTCGTGCGCAATATCTGTCGGCCAGAGCCGCAATCGGGTCAGAGGTGTCGGCGATAATGCCGGAAAAATATCTTGCGCCGGTGCAGAGATCATCGTCAACGACCGTACCGCCCGCTTCTTCGATCATGGTATAGACATCAGGGTGACTGCAGACTCCTCCCGTCAGAAGCAGACGCCGGGAAACGGGCTTATCTATCCTTACGGTGGTACCGGAAAATTCCTTGATTAACGCCTGCAGATTTTTTAAATAATCGTTCCTTTCCATTACCGCCGCCGCTTTGAGTATTGTGTACAAATCCTTGCCGCTGATCATTTCCGGATAATTATTTTTCAGGGCGTATAGCTTTTGCAAAGCCGTGCGGATTTCATTGAAAAGAGCAATGGATTGCCGCAGACCGGAAACGCTGATTTTAACCTGCAATGTTTTTTCCAGATCAGCGCAGAAAAGCCTGAGTACGTCCTGCATATACTGCCGGGCGCTGACGGTATCGAGTTTGACAGGCAGAACTACGTCGCAATGAAAACCATGAGGGATATTAAGCCGCCAGATATCGGAAAGACGCTGGACGGAATCGCAGGTGTGCGGGAAAATCATGCCGTCGAGAAAATCATAGTTGCCGGTCAGGGCGTTTTCCAGAACGCCGCGTACCAGCGAGCAACAGTAGGATTGCAGATGGCCATCGGCGGCAAGGATATTCCTGCCCGAACTAAAGAGTCTTAGAGGATGAGCTCCGGCGGCAAAGATAATTTCTTCCGGCGCATAGGAACACATGTATCCGATGATTTTTCTGCCGGTGTCTTTTTGCAGTTTCCGTGCATAGGCAAAAGGATCAGCAACCACTGCGTTCATCATTTCCATGTTCTCCATACTCATCTCCCTGATTATGATTTATCTCATCCTGCAAAGAACAGCAGCCGGCGATATTTCAAATTTAAAATTAACCAGAATGCCGATCCGGTTAATCGGGAAAGTTAATTTTTACTAATATAATTCCCGGCAAGGTTCAAAGAAATGCGGATCATAAGGAATCTGAAAATATTTAAAGTCAATCAACCCGCATATTTTCCGGCCGCTTTGAGTTTGGCGATTTCCTCCTTCTCCAGGACATTGAAAGCAATTTTCCCGACCAGTGTCGTCGGTAAATTGTCACGGAACTCGATTTCCCGCGGACAGCACCATTTGATCAGACTCTTGGTGCAATGGTCGATGAGAGCCTTCTCCGTTTCCGGGCCTGCTTTGTATCCCTCTTTAAGGGCGATGAAAGCCTTTACCTTTTGCACCTGAGCTTCATCGGGGACACCGATTACGCAGGCCAGACGGACGGCCGGGTGCTGATAGAGCACTCCCTCCACCTGCTGCGGATAAACATTCATACCCGAGGATTTGATCATGCGTTTTGCCCGGAGTTTGAAATAAAAAAAGCCGTCTTCATCCATTGTGGCGATGTCTCCCGTGTGCAGCCAGATGAGGCCGTCGGCATGGCGCTGCAACGTCTGGGCGGTCTCTTCGGGGTGGTTGAGGTAGCCGATCATGACGGCGGGACCGCTGACGCAAAGCTCGCCTTCTTCCCCTGTCGGTACCTCTTCCTGCGAACCGTACTTCACGATTTTGGCCAGCATGTCGGGAAACGGTATGCCGATGCTGCCTTCCCGGTATTCGTGAATGGGCATGGCCATTATTGCCGTTACCGCTTCAGTCAGTCCGTATCCTTCCATCAGTTTGGCACTGCCGCCCTGCCGTTCCACGATCGTTTCAAATCTTTCCTTAACTGTCCGCGGCAATGTATCCGCGCCGGAAAAGGTCGCTTTCAGGCAGGAAAGATCAGCTTTGCAGAATTTTTGATTTTTGCACATCGCCTCATAAAGTGTAGGAACTCCGATGAAAAAAGAAGGCTGCTTTTCCCGGATCAGATTGACGAGTATTTCCGGTGTAAACGTTGGAACAAGAATGCTGCGTGCTCCGCCCATGAAAGCGGCGTTGATGCACACTCCGAGACCGAAACCATGGAAAATGGGCAAAATCGCCATAATGATATCTTTATTGTTTAAATCTCCCCAGGCCGCTACCTGCATCCCTTCGGAAATGAAGTTGTAATTGGAAAGCATGATGCCCTTTGGCAGTCCTGTTGTTCCTCCGCTGTAGAGAATAACGGCCAGCTCCTCCGCTTTCATATCCGCCTTCTCCGCCGGCGGATAATTTTGCCGCATAATGTCTTTCCACCAGATCACTGCCGGGTCATCCGGTACTGCAGGTATTTTACGGCCTTTGGTTAGATAAAAGCCGAATCTTTTAATGGTACCAAGATAATCCGGAATCCGCGCCAAAATTATTTTTTGCAGCAAAGTACGCTCTTTTACTTCGCGGAATTTGCCGTAAAAAGCATCGAGCGTCAGGGCGACGGTGCTTTTACTGGTATTGAGATAAAATTCGATTTCGCTGGCGGTGGAAAGCGGATGGATCATGCTGGCCACTACGCCAATCTTGTTAGCGGCATAGAAACAAATGATGCCCTGCGGGCTTGTCGGCATGGAGATGGTAATACGATCGCCTTTTTTCAGCCCCAGTGCGGCCAGCGCATTGGCGCAGCAGTCGATTTCTTCTGCGAAATGGTTGTAAGTTGATGTGTAACCCAGAAAATCATAAGCGATACAATCCGAATATCTGGCTACCGTTTTCAATAATGCTTCGTACATGGTGACGCGGGGATAGTTGATGCTGTGCGGAACGCTGCCGTAATGAGCCAGCCACGGTTTCTTTTCATACATATGAATAACCTCCCTTTCGGCACGGATTTTAATTTTTGACGATATATTGGAGTGCAGATTTGCCGCAGTTGAGTATGTCCGCCCCGGCAAATGTTTTCTAAATGTTTTTGCTGATGAAGCCCAGTGTCATGGTATTGACAATATCCGGTTTTTCATAAATCGTCGTATGACCGCAGTCCGGCACGATTAATAATTCGGCATGCGGAATCTGTTTTTGAATTAATCGGGAAAATTTCAATGGCGTCAGCTGATCATATTCGCCGACCGCCAGCAGCACCGGGCATTTAATATTAATCAGCTCTGCTGTAAATCCGGCATTGGTTACGGTATTTTTCAACAGTTGGGTTAGTGCTTCGATAAAGTCGGGCGGCACTTTGCCGAGCAATGCCTCTCTCTCCCGCAGCGATTTTTCATTTTTTTCCAGAAAGGAATTACTGTAGATGGCGGGAACGGCGGCGCGGAAAAGTTTGGCCATATCTCTGTCCTTTAAGGTTTCCAGCCAGGCATCGGCTATCCAGCGAAATGTTTCATCTGTTTCCGAAAGAGCGTCGATCATGGTCAGACTCTTTACATAGTGGGGAAAATCGATCGCAAAGCGCATACCGACAAGTGCGCCGTATGATGTGCCGATGATATGAATTTTTTCCGTCTTTATCTGGTCCAGCAGTTCTTTCAGGTCCAGGGCGTGCCGGGTGAAGGTATATGGCCCGGCCGGTTTGCCGGATAAAAGCTGGCCGCGGAAATCATGCAGCAGAATTTTGTAGCCGGCCTTTGCAAAAACGGGCACTTGCAGATCCCAACCGCGTACGGAACTCATTATCCCGTTTAAAAAGACAACTGCCTCCGGGAAATCTTGCCGCCCCTTGATTTCATAATAGATGTTTACGCCGTTAATCGGAATATAAGGCATGATTATCCTTTTCCTCAGATAAAAACTGTCCGCAGCGTCAGATAATTACTAGCTTGAATTTATAATACAATTTGCTGCCATTTTCAAAGGAATATTGTCCGGGAGATTCCGGCGGAAATTTATGCGCGACTTGCGTTTAATTTTTGTTAGCAGTTTAACATCCGCAAAATAAACAAC
>CAYYBK010000205.1:0-3893 GCA_964470015.1 uncultured Syntrophales bacterium | reverse complement strand
ATAGCCATCTGGGGGATTGGTTCCGGTCAGGCGTTTGCAACAGTGATCGGTCCGCTGATTGAAGTTCCGGTGCTGATTATTCTGGTTAATGTTGCCTTGAAATTCAAGAAAAAGTATTTTCCTGAGGCGACGCAATAAGGATAAAATGCACAAGAGGAAGACCACCAAATGAAGATAACAGCTGTTTTCAAAAAATATCGCAGTATTATTACAATTATCCTGGCCGTCAGCGGTATCGGAATCATGATGTACTATGACTATTGCGATACGGCCTGCAGTTATCTTAAGGGTGACATCTGGGGCATCGATTTGAAATGGATTGGTATTGCCTATATGCTGGCGGTCATCGTTTTTGCCGTTTTGCGGCAAACGTCGTTTGTCAGGGCATTGCTTGCCGGAGGGTTGGGGGTGGAAGTCTATTTATATGCCTTTCAAATACAAAATGATATTTATTGTCCGTTTTGTCTGGCTTTTTCCGTAATGGTTATCGCTGCGTTTGCTGTTAATTACGAAATCCCGTCCATGTGGCTGGAAACTCGCCGCCGGAGGTGGCTATATTTTCTCGGGGAGGTAGATTTTCCGATGTTCAGAATTAAAAAAATGCCTTTAGTGCTGGTTAGTATTTTAGGCTATTTAATCATCATGCTGACTTTTTCCGGTTCCGTGACGCCGGCTTACGGTCAGGAAAAGACAGGCGGCATTCCCGCGCTGGGCAAAGGCCCTTACGAGATCACGGTTTTTGCCGATTATTTTTGCCCGCCCTGCCGGATGATTGACGCCAAAGCCGAGCCCTTATTCAAGGAACTGCTGGCAACTGGCCTTGTGAAAATAACGTTTGTTGATGTGCCCTTTGCCAGTGCTACGCCGCTCTATGCCCGGTATTATCTTTATGCGGTGAATGCCGGAGCAGATGTTCCCGACATCCTGCATATCCGCAGAATACTTTTTGATGCAGCGCAGATAAAGAGCATCAAGAAAGAAGAGGAGTTGATCGCTTACCTGAAAGAACAAAATCTGCCCTGGAAAAAAATGAACGAAAAACCAGTTCTCTCTTTGCTCAACAGTATCATCAAAGAAAACAAAATCGATCAAACTCCCGTATGCATTGTCAAATATTACGCAGACGGAACAAAAAAATACGTCGGTACGGATGAAATTTGGGACGGGTTGACGAAATTACAAGCGCATTTGGCGGCAAAAAATAAAAATGGATTGGAGCCAACAGGCGGGAAATAGATATCATGAAGGAATGGCAGAAATTTTTATTAATTGCAGCAATATTTTTAGGGGCGTATTTCATTCCCTGGGAGTCTGTTGCTATCCGGCAGTCCGGCCTGGAAGCCTTTATGATGCTGCAGGACTATGCGCGACAGCACGTTCTGACCTGCCTGATTCCGGCTTTCTTTATCGCCGGCGCAATCAGCGTTTTCGTTTCACAGGCTGCGGTGCTGAAATATTTCGGTGCCCGGGCCAATAAAATTCTATCTTATTCGGTTGCCTCCGTTTCCGGTTCGGTGCTGGCCGTGTGTTCCTGTACGGTGCTGCCGCTTTTTGCCGGCATTTACACCCGCGGCGCGGGGATCGGTCCTGCTACGGCGTTTTTATACTCCGGCCCGGCGATTAATGTGCTGGCCATCATCCTTACCGCCAAGATACTGGGCTGGCAATTAGGTCTGGCCCGCGCGGTCGGTGCCGTGCTCTTTGCCGTGGTTACCGGTTTGCTGATGGCATTCATTTTTCGCAAGGATGACAAAAATCGTGAAACCGGAGAGATGTTTTTCCCGGATGAGGACGGAAAAAGAAGGGCTCTGTGGCAGGATGCGCTCTATATGGTGGTAATGGTGCTCATTCTCGTCTTCGCCTCTTTTGCCAGACCCGCCGCGGACGATGGCGCTATCTGGCGGTTCATTTTCCGCACCAAGTGGTACTTGGTTGCGCTGCTGCTGATCGCTCTGGCGGTAATGCTCAAGCAATGGTTTGTGAAAGAGGAGCTGAAAGGCTGGCTGGAATCAACATGGGGGTTTGCCAAACAGATTCTGCCGCTTCTCTTCGGCGGCGTATTGGTGGCGGGATTTTTGCTGGGACGCCCCGGTTATCCGGCTTTGATTCCCGAGCATTACATCCAAACACTGGTTGGCGGAAATTCCTTGGGGGCAAATTTTTTCGCGGCGCTCGTCGGTGCGCTGATGTATTTTGCCACCCTTACTGAAGTGCCTATTTTACAGGGATTGATCGGTTCCGGAATGGGGCCGGGACCGGCGCTCGCCCTGCTTCTGGCCGGTCCTGCTTTGTCTTTGCCGAGCATGCTGGCTATTGCCGGCGTCATGGGCGCCAAAAAAACCGCTGTTTACTGCATAATTGTCGTCGTTCTTTCCACCCTTGCCGGTATGGGATACGGCTCAATCATGGGGTGATGCATATTCGCCCTGAACATGCAGAAAACGAAGCGCGTATTTGGATTTGGTTTTGCGCGCCGGTTGTCTCTGCCGGTATAAGCTTTGAAATACCTTCCTTATTCGGTTTTGCATCCTAGCTATTGATAACTTGCACCTCATTGTTTCGTGATTATATTAACCACCAATATAAACCGCAGAGGAGATATTATGAAAATATTAACGCTATGTGCGCTGATTTTATTAACAGCGGCGGCTTGTCAGAATCCCGGAGTGATTGCTCCGCCGGAGAAGAGCGTTGTCCAGAAAGAGAAGGAGATAAGTATGAAAAACGATAATTCGGTAGGTGTTCAGACAACTGTGCCCGACACCTGCGGCTGGAAGAACTTTAAAAAACAGGAAGATGCAGCCTTGCGGAAAAATTTATCGCCCCTGCAGTATGAGGTTACGCAGCGGGGCGGTACCGAATGGGCTTATACCAATGAGTATAATAAAAATAAACGCGATGGTATCTATGTTGATGTTGTTTCCGGCGAACCGCTCTTCAGTTCCAGCGACAAGTATGACTCCGGAACGGGCTGGCCCAGTTTTACAAAGCCGCTCGAACCTTTCCATGTCGTGAAATCGCCCCATGATTTTGAGGTCAGAAGTAAACTGGCTGATTCTCATCTCGGGCATGTCTTTCCGGATGGACCGCAGCCGACCGGATTGCGGTACTGCATAAATTCGGCGGCGTTGAGGTTTATACCGAAAGAAGAACTGGAAAAGCAAGGTTACGGGGAATACCGGAAACTTTTCCCATAAAGAACGCCGGCAAAGTGTTAATCCCTATAAAAATAGGGGCAATGCCATTGAAAATGTGGTATACAGAAAATATTATCGTCTGTGTGCTTACAATAAAAAAGAGCACGGGATTGTGAAGACCTAATGAACAACATCGAATCGATCCTGACACTTTGCCGGAAAAAAGATGACCTGCCGATATTGAGCGGTTTGGCTCGTGATTATATCGAAGCAGTCGCTGCGGCAGGTGATAGCGCCGTCCAGAAGAGAATTTTGAAAGAGCTGATACGCCGTTATGTCGACCTGGAAAAAAAAGTTGATTCCCTCCTTAAAAACACGCTACCGGAAAAAGTTGTCGAGGAGATAAAGGACAGAGATGCTTTTGCCCCCCGTCCTTATGAATGCACGATTTTATTTTCCGATTTTATCGGATTTACCAGACTGGCCGAGAATATTTCGGGGGAAATGCTCGTTGATATCCTGAACCGGGTCTTTGTTTCTTTTGATGAACTGATTGCCGCGCACAAAGGGACGAAGATTAAGACGATCGGTGACGCCTATATGGCGGTTTTTGGTGCGCCGGATAAATTGGAAAATCACGCGGTTTACGGAGTCCGGGCCGGTCTGGCCCTGCAGGAATTTCTGCTTGATTTCAACCGGGAGAATAAAAGTAATCTGCAGATGCGGGTCGGTATTCATACCGGTATTGTTATGGCC
>CAYYBK010000204.1:1283-3902 GCA_964470015.1 uncultured Syntrophales bacterium | reverse complement strand
CGCTACGACAAAGGGACGCCGGATTATTTGAATTGTCCGCTAAGCCGGGAGGAATACGATAAATTCCGGGAGGAATTACTGGCGGGGGAAAAAGTCGCCGCTAAACCATTTGAAGACTACAAATATTTTGAAGGCTGCCTGCCGGTGGAAGTGCTGGCGGCCCGCGGTGAAAATACGCTGGCCTTCGGACCCATGAAACCGGTGGGATTGATCGATCCGCATACCGGCTCCACCCCGCACGCCGTCGTGCAACTGCGGAGAGAAAACGCCTCCGGCACGCTTTTCAATCTGGTCGGTTTTCAGACAAAACTCACATGGCCGGAACAGAGGCGCATTTTCCGTCTTATTCCCGGCCTGGAAAGAGCCGAATTCGCCCGCTTCGGCAGCATTCACCGCAATACCTACATTCACTCCCCCGTCTTACTTAAGCCGTCGCTACAACTGAAATCGTTCCCGCAGATTTTTTTTGCCGGTCAGATCACGGGTGTGGAGGGTTACATGGAATCAACCGCAATGGGGCTACTGGCGGGATTAAATGCGGCAGCACTTCTGGAGGGCAAGGAACCTGCAACCCCGCCGCCTGCAACGGCCATCGGTGCACTGGCAAAACACTTAACGTCCCCCGCACCGGCCGAAAATTTTCAGCCGATGAATATGAATTTTGGACTGCTGGAGGCGCTGCCCGGAAAAAAGATTAAGAAAAAAGACCGCAATATTCTTTACACAAACCGCGCCCGGCAGGCGCTGGAAGAATGGATCAACAGCCCGAATAAGGATCAAGCCTAAGATGATGATTTAAGCTGCCGATAACGGCCGGCAACACGGGCAATATAATTTAACGTCTCCCGGGGAAGCTGTCTGCTGCTCTTTTCCAAATTACCAATTCCCCAGTTGTAGGCCGCCAGAGCTGTCTCGATTTCCCCGTTATAACGCTCCAGCAGGGACTTCAGGTATCTTGTCCCGCCCATAATGTTTTCTTCCGGATCACGAGCGTTTTTTATCCCAAATTCTTTTGCCGTCTCCGGCATCAACTGCATTAACCCAATCGCTCCGCGGTCGGAAGCGGCCGCGGAATCATAGTTACTCTCCACTTTGATCACAGCACGAATCAAATCGGGATCAACGTCATACTTTCGCGCCGCCTTTTCAATACAGGCTTCAATATTTACTCCCCCCAGATTTGCATCGTTTTTTGGCGGTATCCGCCGATTTTTTGACGATTCCGGCAAAACAGCGGCTGTTTGCCCGGCATGAATAGCATCCATGACTGCGGAGGGGAGATCATTTTCTTTTTCGTTGGGAAACAAAGCATTAAGAAGCGACTGGGTCATTTGAATTTGCACAAGAAGATTGATCCGTGCGCCGGATAATTCCGGGATTGGGCCCCCGGCGGCGCTGCAAATTGCTGTTTCTTGAAGATAATTTTGCAGGTGTACGCAAAAGTTGTTTTGATTATTTACGCTGCGCGGCTCAGGCTTTACTGCTGCTTATTTTACAGCGGGAACACCATGCAAAATGCTGTTATATTTAAAGGGAACGGCCATGTCCTTCTCCTTCTGCCCAGCAAAAGTATCAAGGAGCATGCCAATTTTACCGGATGAAAAAAATCAGATGATTTTAACGAAGGCGTCGACTACTTTTTCGTCAAACTGGCTGTTTTTATTTTTAATCAATTCCGCTACGGCTTCTTCGTTCGCCATTGCCGGGCGGTAAGGACGGTTGTTCGTCATAGCATCAAAGGAATCGGCAACCGAGAGAATTCGCGCCAAGAGCGGAATATCGCTGCCGGAAAGCCCCAACGGATACCCTTTGCCATCCCATCTTTCATGGTGGCACTGAATTATTTTTCTTTCCTTTTCCAGCAAAATTACCGGCCGGAGAATATTTTCGCCGATCGTCGGATGGTTCTTTATAATCAGGTACTCATCAGCCGTCAGCCGATCCTGTTTAAGCAGAATACTGTCAGGAACGGCAATTTTGCCAACATCGTGGAGCACTCCAGCTATTTTCAGGCTTTCGATATCATTACGGGAGCAATTCATTTGCACGGCAATCCGGACGGCTAAATCCGTAACGCGCCGGGAATGCTCTTCCGTGTAATGATCGCGGGCCTGAACAGAGGAGATCAGCGATTTCAAAGTATCCATGATATTGGCATAGATACTTTCATAGAGGATTCTGTTTTCTAAATTTAAGGAGGCCCTTTTGGTCAGACTTAAAATATGATGCAAATCTTTCTTGGTAAAGATCTCCCGGTTTTTCTTCTTTCTAATGCTTAATATCCCCAGAATGGTATTGCGGATCATCAAGGGGGCACAAATTAACGACGGAGCTACGTCAGGATGTTCATTGGAATGAATAACAATCGCTTCTTTGCGTTCAATAACTTCGTTGAATACCCTTTTGAGCTCCGGACTGAAGACATAATTCCCGTCCATTTCTTTCAGGTCACCCTTGACTACTTTCGGATGAAATTCCTTGTCCTGTTCGTCAAACAGCAAAATGGAACAGAATTCACCATCCACCAGCTTGAGGGCCAAAGCAACAATTTTTTCAAAAATAACATCGTTATCTACCGGAGAATCTTCTATAGAATCAAATATATATCCCTGCTTGGAA
>CAYYBK010000204.1:0-1273 GCA_964470015.1 uncultured Syntrophales bacterium | reverse complement strand
ATGAATATTTACTTTGTATAGAAGATCGTCGATATCAAATGGCTTGGTAAGAAAATCAACCGCACCCTTTTTAAGGGCGCTTACACTGAGATCAACAGTGGGGCTGCCCGTGATCATAATGACAGCAGCAAAAATATTCTGCTCCCGGATACGGTTCAGCAGATCAATCCCGCTCATTCCGGGCATCATGATATCGCTGATTACGAGATCATAGCTGTGTTCATTAAAAAGCAGCAGCGCTTCTTCGCCATTTTCGGCCTCATTGATTTCATATTGCGAAGATTGGCTTAAAGCATCAACGATGAGTTTTCTGGTCGGCAGATAATCGTCAACAACTAAAATTTTTTTCTTTTCTTTGTGTTCTTGTTCGACGGACAATTTTGTAGACATAAGAGATTTTTAACCTGCGGGGAGGTAAGACAATGATGAAATTGAAAAATTAGAACGCTTCCCGGAAAAGCAATAAATTTCAGCAAAACCCCGTTCCACTATTTCTTCAGGATAACATCGCGAAGATTATAGCTTATCTTGTCAAATTCGCCAGCCTTATTCTCTTCTTTATTTGATAATGAAACCACATCCGTATATTTGCCTTCCGGGGCATTTTCTCGGGTGGCAGCATGCGACATTTTTAATTTGCTTTGCCTGGTGTAGGCATTGAGCACACTGTCGACCTGATAAGGTGTAATTGTCATCTATCTGCTCCCTGCTAAAACTCTCCGACATTTAAATCGGCAATTAAAAAATAAACTTGAAAATATTCTCTTAAAAATCAAGCAAAATATTTTTCAGACCGTCATTTCGCGTGGCAAACTGCACGTTAATAATCTTTATGTTTGCAATTTATCACAAGAACCGGACGTCTGTCCAGCAATTAAATTATCTCCTTTTGCAGGGCATATTAATTGCTTCTGATGAAATTAGTTTAAATTGCCGGAAATGGCGATTGTAATTTAAGGACAACTGAAGATGAATCTAAATATTCCCGGTATCCGTTTCCTACATTCAGAGATTCCCCTGGAATTTCATACCGACGGCATAACTAAATCAATAAAACCGACAGGGCCGGGAAATAATGCCCTAGATACACTATTTATCCTCAGCGACCTGCAATACGATTTTTTAATCTAAAGGCAGTCCCACAAATAAAAAGTTGCAAAACATTATTTTTACCTGATGATATTGCCTTCCCGCTTGTATTTGACGGCAGCCAAAACCTTGCCGGTAAAAAAATATTATTATTCATGCTAACCGGCTGGGGAGATACGATTCT
>CAYYBK010000203.1:0-3930 GCA_964470015.1 uncultured Syntrophales bacterium | reverse complement strand
CAGCGGAACTTTCGTCGGCACCGGATGGCCGTAGGAGCCGGTATTGCCGGCATCCAGCAACTCCATGGCGCGCAAATTGACTTCCCCGCACTTCAAAACAAGGGCAATCCAGGCTTCGACACTAAAATCTTTGCGCAGCATTGCACTGAGCGCTTCGTGAATAAAAGCATATACACTGTCGTCTTCCTGCCCCAGAATTTGGGCGTGATCGGCATAGGCGGCCACGCCTTTTACCCCGAAAAGAAGTATGTGCTGCAACGACAATATGTCGGGATTAACGGATGCGTCCGCCTTAAGACCAAAGCGGCCGGCCTGTTTCAGCAACCCGTCCATCGACTTTTCCGGCTGGAATTCAATTGCATCGGCGGCAGCCGTTTTCACGCCTGCTTTTTTGATTTTATCCTTCATTCGCTCCCGCAATTCGATGCATTTATCAATCAGCGCAGGAAAGCGCGCCGGATCGAAATCAACGTTGGTCAAAGTTGCAAACAGGGCTTTAACCGTAAACACGTCAGCCTCCTGATCCACAATACCGGCCTTGCGACCTTCCACTGCCGCCCAAGAAAGTCCTTTGAGCGCATATATCAAAAGATCCTGCAGCGCCGAAACTTCCGGTGATTTGCCGCAGACACCGCTTTTGGTACAGCTTTCGCCCTTCGCCGTCTGCTCGCACTGGTAACAAAACATTCCCAAGTTTTCCATATCTACATCCTCCTTCATTAGTAAACTGCTTTTATTTTGATTCAATATTTACCGGTTTCCCCTCTTGCGCCTTGACTTAAGTCAACCATCGATGATATTTTCAACACATGGAACTTGTCAAAAAGATTGCCGGTATCCCCCTTTTCTCGGGACTATCCCGGAAACAATGCGCCGGAATAGCCGCCATAACGCTCGAGCGCAATTTCAAGAAGGGCCAGCATATCTTTGCCGAAGGAGACGAGGGACACGGGTTTTATGCTATTATCTCCGGAGGCGTAAAAATTTTCAAGCTTTCTCCGGAAGGCAAGGAGCAAATACTCCACATCATGGGTCCCGGCGAACCATTCGGAGAGGCGGCAGTATTTGCAGGAGAACATTTTCCGGCCTCCGCCCAGACGATCGCTGAAAGCAAGATCTTATTTTTTCCCCGCAAGTCATTCAGCGAACTGCTTTCCCAAAACCCGTCGCTGGCTTTAAATATGCTGTCTTTCCTTTCGCACCGCTTACGCGTGCTTACCAACCTTGTGGAAACCCTTTCCTTGAAAGAAGTTCCCGGGCGACTCGCCGCCTATCTTCTCTATTCCGGCAAGCACAAAAACGAGCCGGCAGTTCTTGAACTTGGTATCTCCAAAAATCAGCTGGCCGGTCTTCTGGGAACAATTCCGGAAACGATCTCCCGAATTCTTTCCCGCATGCGCAAAGAAAAATTAATCACCGTCAACGGACGGTATATTCAGGCTTTGGATATCAAGGGTCTGGAAGAATTGGCCAGCGGAGCACGGCGTCTGGCCTGAAAATATTTCTTCCGCCGTTTCACCGGATAAATAAGAAACAGTTAAATGCGGTTGCCCGGTCAGGTGCAATAATGGCAGACATTCCCGATAAAAAAAACATCCGCCGCGTGTTTCGCAATGTACAGAAACATCTGCTCATTGAACGACTGATTCGCTATTTCTCGACCAATAAAACCGACCTAAGAAAAAAAGCACTGCACGATGTTGATTTGACTGCCTGCAAAAGCATCCTGGAATTAGGCTGCGCTTTCGGCTCCTTCACCGAAGCCTTAAAAGACCGGTTACATCCGGCGGCAAAAATCACCGGCCTGGATATAGTTCCGGAATACAAGCTCTTCTTTCTGGAAGCGTGCCGTCGTGCCGGGTATCAGGGGACATTCTTATCTTCCGGAATCAATTATATCAGAAAATATCCTCCGGGATATTTTGATCTCGTTATTTGCAGTTTCGCCCTTTATTTCTTTGCCGGAATGATCACGGAAATCTCCCGCGTGCTGAAGCAAAACGGCATTTTCATCACTATTACGCATCATCAATCCAACATGCGGGAGCTTATTGCAATAACCAAAACAATTTTGCAGCGGCACGCATTGCTCGAGAACGATGATCCCTTGCCCATAGAAACCATCATCAGCCAATTTTCCGCAGAAAACGGCGGTGAGCTATTGAGTCAAAGATTCGGCCGGGTGCTGGCGATTGATTTTAGGAACAGCTTGATTTTCAAGCCGGAGGAAATAAATTTTTTCGCCGAATATCTTTATTTTAAAAGCCCCTTTTTTCTTTTGGGCACTGCAACCAGCATGCGTTCAATTATGGATGAGCTTCTGAACGAATTGAAAAATAACGCCCGCAGGAATGAGTTCATCGCCATGAACAAAGATGACAGGATTTTTATCTGCTCCGAACCGCTACCGCCAAAGGAGCAACCATGAAGAAGAGACGCCAGTTTTGTCTTTACTGCGGAGCACGCATCACCAAGAAGCATGAAAATAATATTCTGCGCGATTTCTGCCCGGTGTGCCGCTCCTTTTTCTATGAAAATCCACTGCCGGTTGTCTCCTCCATCGTCGATTCTTCCCGAAACATTCTTCTGGTGAAACGGGACCGGCGCCCATTTAAGGGATACTGGTGTTTGCCTACCGGCTTTGCCGAGGCCGGCGAGAGCATTGAAGATGCGGCATTGCGCGAGTTGGAAGAGGAAACTGGTCTCAAAGGAAAAATAATCAGACTGCTGGATGCAGATTCTTACAAGAGTCGCTTTTACGGTGATTTGCTCTTCCTGACTTTTGTAGTTGAGCAGACAGGCGGGAAGCTCGCCGCCGGCGATGACAGCGTGAGTGCCCAATTTTGGCCTTTGGATAAAATGCCGCAATTAGCCTTCCGGCCGAACAGGCGGGCGCTGGCCACATACATAAAAAGCAAGAGGGACTACTGGACTATTCTGGATGCCATCGGGCACACCGCTAAAGATCCACGGCAACCGGAAATTTCCCCAAACGCCATAACCCGGCGCCTGGTCAATGTCATCCTAAAAAATAAAGAGAAAATTATCCACAACTGGGCAGATGATGTGACAACAAATAAATCCACTCCGGAATACCACCGGTTTGACAGCTATAAATTATTCGCTATCGGTGATAAAATCATCTCTCAAATTATTCTCTGGCTTGTTGGTAAGGGAGACACCAACAGACTTAAATCCTTTTATATAAAACTGGGAAAAGAAAGGAAACGGGAAAAATTCAGGCTCAGTGAAACACTGAGTGCACTAAGTCTCATCCGCAAGCATATTTGGGATTTCGCAACGCTGCAGGGTATCTGGCATAAAAACATTGATCTTTATCTGACCTTTGAAATGCAGCGACGCATGACATTCTTTTTTGATCTTGCTGTTTTCTATCTGACAAGCGGTTATGAAGAGAAATAAAATCCCCAGCGCCCTGTCATGAACGGATGCGGATTTCTTAAAAGGTACTTTTTTTAAGTCATGATCAGACATGATCGTTCCCGGGAGGGGAATGAAAAAATTCATTCGCCTCATCCGTGACGGAAACTTCATCAGAAATCTTTGAAATCATCATCATCAAAGGGAATGATCTGATCCGGCCGCACCCTTTGTGCTTGCGGAAAAGGAAGTTCCTTTTTTTTCGCTTCCGGTTTCGGAAATTTTTTCCGCGCTGTTTTACGTTCTTTAATGACGTCCGGCGGCTCATCGATCATAACCGTTTTCGGCAAGGATATTTCCGCCGGCGGTTTTTTCCCGATTTCCCGGACATTGGCGATACTACCTCCGACGACACCGGTTAACTCGACAAAGCTGTTTTCCAGCTGATGAACATGAGATTTCATTTCGGCGGAGACAGCGGCAGATTTTTCCGCATTGGCCGCCGATTGCTGGACGACCTTATCCATTTCGCTTACTGCGCGAATAATC
>CAYYBK010000202.1:816-3941 GCA_964470015.1 uncultured Syntrophales bacterium | reverse complement strand
TATTTGTGGCAAAATGAAATGAATGAGTTTATAAACAAAAAGCAACAACGATGGTGAACATCTTATGTTTTCGCTTTGAGCCGCGGAGTTCTGTATTTTGGATAAACGAGTTACCAAATCAGACCTTATTCTGGAAAATAAATCTCTTCGTGAAAAAATATCAGAGTTAGAAAAATCAGTCGCCGATTTACAATTAAAAGAAAAGATACTGCAAAAAAACAGTGAGTGTTTCTGCGCGCTTTATGATCGTTCACTTTACTGCGTTTATGAAATCGACTTGCAGGGCAGACTTATTGACGCCAATGCTGCCACCCTAAAATTATTCGGCTATGAAAGAGAGGACATCCCCCGCATCAATTTTGCCACTCTTTTGGACAGGGATCAAGTGGCTGCGGCTTTTGAACATACCAGGGAGGTCATTGAAAAAGGCTATCAGACCGAACCGCATGAATATCGGATAAGGCGAAAAGACGGGACCTACGTCGATATCGATGCCCGGGCGACAATGGTTTACCATGCCGGCAGACCGCACTCTATTCTGGGTATCGCCCGCGATATTACCGAACGCCGGAAGTTGGCAGCCGATCTGCGCGACAGCGAGCAGCTGCTGAAAAATACAGAGGAGCTGTCGAAAACCGGCGGCTGGCTGTACGACGTTGCAAAAAAAAGCATGACATGGACGGAAGAGGTTTATCGAATTTATGGCGTCGGGCATGATTATGATCCCGGTGATATCAACAAAGATATAAGCTTTTACTCGGCAGCCGATCGAAAAACCATCGAGGATGCGTTTGCCAAGGCCGTGCACGAAGCTCAATCCTATTTATTCGAATTGCAATTCAATGCCGCCGACGGCCGGCAAAAATGGCTGCGCACCATGGGCTGTCCGGTTATGCAAGACGGTAAAGTCGTGAAAGTGTTCGGCAATATTGCCGATATCTCCCATGAAAAACAGGCGGAACGGGCATTAAGAAATGGCCATGATGCTGGAAGCGACAATCGAATCCTCGCCGTTGGCCCTGATTGTTCTGAACAGCGACGATCAGGTGATCATTTGGAATCCCGCCGCCGAGCGTCTGTTCGGCTGGAATAAAAAGGAAATCATCGGGCAGCCCATCCCGACAATTCCGGAAAGTAAAATAAGGGAGTTTGATTCCATCAGCGAATATGTTAACCGTAAAGAAAATGTCGGGTTATCCAGAACACAGCGTAAGCGAAAGGACGGCTCTCTTGTAGATGTCAGCATAACGGTTGCTCCCGTAATTAATGCGGACGGTAAAGTCGTCGGCAAGATCGGTTTAATGGCCGATATCACCGGCAACCTAATGGCAGAAAGGAAACTGCGGGAGAGCGAATCCCGTTACCGGAGCATTTTTGAAAATATTCCGGATATGTATTACCGGACTGACGATAAAGGGTGCCTGACAATGATCAGTCCGGCCGGGGTAAAGATGCTGGGATATGAAAGCAAGGATGAGTTAATCGGCAAAAATATCGCTGCGATATTGTATTATGAACCGCAGGGAAGAAACAAAATCCTCTCTTTTCTGCAGGCGAAAGGTGAAGTGAGAGATTTTGAAATAACACTCCGGCACAAGAACGGCAGTACAATACCCTGTTCCGCCAGCAGCCATTATTACTACAATGCCGAGCACAACATCATTGGAATTGAAGGCTTAATAAGAGATATAAGTGAGCGCAAGCAGGCGGAAAATATTCTGCGGGAAAGCAATGAAAAATACCAGCAGCTTTTTGAAATGGAATCCGATGCGCTTTTCCTGATCGACAACGAAACAGGCAATATCCTGGAAGTTAACGAATCCGCTGCCAAGCTTTACGGATTCCGCCGCGAGGAGCTTTTACGCATGAATCATGCGGACGTCTCGGCGGAGCCAGCGGAAACAAGAAGGGTCACTTTGAAGGGAGAAATACTGGTACCGATCCGCTGGCATCGGAAAAGCGACGGTACTGTTTTTCCTGTGGAAATAACCGCCAGCCATTTTATCTGGAAAGGTCGCACCGTTCATCTTGCCGCCATTCGCGACATAACCGAACGCCGGCGGATAGAAGATGCATTGAAGGAAAATGAGGCCAAATACAGGCTGCTGGCCGAGAAGATGACGGATATTGTCTGGATCCAAGATTTGAATTTGCGCACGACCTATGTCAGTCCGTCGATTGCAACGGCGCTGGGATTCACTCCGGAAGAGCGAATGGCCCAGAATGTCAGGGAACAGCTGACCCCGGCATCGCTATCCCGGGCGCTGGATATCTTGACCAGGGAACTTTCCCTGGAACAGGAGGGCAGTGCGGATCCGGAAAGGACGATCACTTTTGAAGCGGAATATTATCATAAAAATGGATCCATTTTATGGTTTGAGAACATCATTAGCGGGATTCGCGATCAGCATGGCGCCCTGACCGGATTGCACGGAGTTTCGCGTAGCATTAACCGTCGCAAAAAGACGGAAGAAGCCCTGAGGGAAAGCGAGAAAAAATACAGAGTGCTGGTTGACTTTCTGCCGATAGCGGTTTCCGAAATGGATATTAATGGTAATATCATTTCCGGGAATCAGGCTGTTTTTAATCTTTTCGGCTATACACCGGAGGATCTCAAAAACGGTTTAAATATAGCCCAAATGTTTTCACCAAAAGACATGGAAAAGATCCGGGCCGGCATTCACACGATTTTAAACGGGGAAAAAACAAAAAGCCCCGAATACACCGGCATTCGGAAGGATGGAACAACATTTCCGTTAATCGCCTTTTCCAGCCCGCTCATTCGCAACGGGAACCCGCTGGGAATACGGGTAGCCATCGTAGATATTACCGAACGGAAGCAGTCCGAAGAAGCACTCCGCAAGATCAATCTTAGCCTCGCCCATGCCCAGCGTATCGCACATATCGGAAACTGGGAGTTGGATGTAAAGAGTAATAACATATCCTGCTCCGAGGAAACCTATAATATTCTGGGAATATACCCCCGTCCGGCAAATAATAACATGGAAAAATGTCTGGAATCGACTCATCCGGAAGATCGGGAAACGGTAAGGCGGGCTATCAATAGAACTATAACCGAAAAGGCAAAAAGCGATATTACCTCCCGGATAATCCGGGGCGACGGT
>CAYYBK010000202.1:0-806 GCA_964470015.1 uncultured Syntrophales bacterium | reverse complement strand
GCGAAGTCCGTATATATATGGAGCCGATTTGCGACGACAACGGCATACCTGTAAGCGTTACCGGCATCATACAGGACATAACGGAAAGAAACAAAACGGCGCGGGAGCTGCAGGGCACGCAAAACATGTTGTTGCATACGGAGAAACTCGCCGCTATCGGCCGTTTATCTGCGGGTGTGGCCCACGAAATTTTAAATCCCGTGAACATCATCTCCATGGAACTGCAAATATTGCAGGCGACGAAAAGTTTGCCGCCGGTTATAAAAGAAGAATTAAGAATATGTATGGAGCAAATCAACCGTATTGTACGCATTACGGATACCCTCAAACAGTTTTCGCGCATTCCAGGGGAAAAGATGGCTGCCGGCAATATAAATGAAATTATTGCCCGTGTCCTTGATTTATATTCGATGCAGCTGAGGATAGAAGGCGTCGATATAGAGGTTCATTATCAACCCGACTTGCCGGATATAGTGATAGACAAAACGAAAATCGAAGAAGTTATCTTTAACCTCTTTGCGAACGCTATGGATGCCATGAAAGGAAGGGATATCAAGCTGCTGCGGATCTCAACAAAGAAAGAAATCGGCAAAGGAAACCGTGAATGGCTGAAAATCACGATCGCAGATACAGGCACCGGGATCAAGGATGAGTATATGTCCAGCATTTTTGATCCGTTTTTCACCACTAAAGAACCGGGTAAGGGAACCGGTCTCGGCCTCTCCATATCATACAGCATTGTTCATGAACACGGCGGGGAAATATGGGCGGAAAATAACAAATGGGGCGGCGCAACTTTTCAAATC
>CAYYBK010000201.1:0-3979 GCA_964470015.1 uncultured Syntrophales bacterium | reverse complement strand
GCCGAAGTAAAACAGATAGGACTGTTTCACCATAACCAGGAAAGATTCGATGCCGCGGTAGAAGCAATGGTTGCCGAATGCCGTAAAGAAATATCCCGGCAGGGGGCTCCGCTGGAATGCTTTGCCGTGCGGCAGGGAGCGGAGCTGATCCTCTAAATTCAGTCGCTCCGGCAACCTTTTGAAAAAACCAAATTTGCGGTAACAGCTGAAATTTTATCATGATTTTTTTCTTTCACAAATTATTCATGGGTGTTGCCGCGCTCTTCTTACTTACGGGGGTAAGTGTCGCCGTATTTTTGCGTCGCCGCCGTTACTGGCTGAAGATGCATAAATTATTGAACTCCTGCGGCGGAATGCTGCTTCTTACCGGCGGCATATTGGCGGCAATTATGGTTTCGCAGCAGCAGGGCGAGCACTTCGCGGGATTTCACGCCATTGCCGGTATTATCGCGCTCATATTGACAATTACCTCGTTCCTGCTCGGTTTCTATCAATTGAAGGCGTCTTTCGCAAAACAAACGCTCCGCAACATTCACCGCCGGCTGGGAGTTCTCTCGCTAGCGTCAATTATCGTCGCTCTAGTCGCCGGCCTAATTCTTGTCGGGATTATCTAGTTCAAGCGGGGGAAAAGATGAAAAAAACCGGACTTTTTTATTCAATATTTTTTTTGTGCCTATTTCTTGCTACGACGGAATCCCAGGGAGCCCCAAAAGATATGGGAAAAAAGAATGCAGCAACAACTTATGAGTATATTACGCTGGGCGGAGGATGCTTCTGGTGCCTGGAAGCCGTTTTTAAAGAAATCAGGGGAGTGGAAAAGGCCGAATCCGGATATGCCGGAGGCTCAACAGTCAATCCGACTTATGAAGAAGTTTGCTCCGGCCGGACCGGCCATGCCGAGGTTGTCCGGATAACTTTCAACCCCGAACTGATTTCCCTGGAGAAAATAATCCGGATTTTTTTCGCCACCCATGACCCGACAACTTTAAACCGGCAGGGAGCGGACATCGGCACGCAATACCGTTCGGTTATCTTTTACTGCAATAACGAACAAAAGACGGTGATAGACAAAGTTATAAATGAGCTTAAAAAACTGAAAGCCTATAAAAACCCGTTGGTAACGGAAGTCGTTCCTTACGAAACATTTTATCGCGCGGAAGATTATCACCAGAATTACTTCCAGCGCAATCCCGATGCAGCCTATTGCCGCCTGGTCATCAACCCGAAACTCGAAAAATTCCGGAAAACATTCCGCGACAATTTGAAAAAATAATGTTCCTGCCGACAACCAGCGCCGAATTGAAAAAACTTAAATGGGATAAGCTCGATGTTATTCTTGTTACCGGAGACACATATATTGACAGTCCTGCGAGCGGTGTTTCCATCATCGGCCAATTGCTCCTTGCCACCGGGTTCCGCACCGGCATCATCGCTCAACCCGACCTGCGCTCGCCTTCCGATATCGGCCGGTTAGGCACCCCCGATCTGTTCTGGGGGATTACGGCAGGCGCCATGGACTCGATGGTTGCCAACTACACCGCCGTCAAAAAGAAGAGGCACGCTGATGATTTAACCGCCGGCGGTAAAAACAACCGGCGGCCGGACCGGGCCTGTGTGGTTTACGCCAATCTGATCCGCCAATACTTTAAAAACACAAAGCCATTGGTGCTCGGGGGGCTCGAGGCCAGCCTCCGCCGGATTGCCCATTATGATTACTGGGATGATTCCATCCGCCGGTCCCTGCTTTTTGACGCCCGGGCGGACGTAATCGTCTACGGCATGGCCGAAAAGGCCGTCATCGAACTGGCACGGAAAATGCGAAACGGCCTTGATATAAAAGATACCCGGGGAATCTGCTATATTGATTCCAAACCTAACCTTGATTACCTGGAGCTGCCTTCGCTGGAAAATGTTATCGCCGATAAAAGAGAGTTTGTCCGCATGTTTGATCTCTTTTACCGGAATAATGATCCGCTGACGGCATGCGGTCTGTTTCAGCGGCATGGATCGCGATACTTGATTCATAATCCGCCGCAGCCGCCTCTGACCGCCAGCGAACTCGATAACATTTACGCGCTTAATTTTGCCCGTGAGGTACATCCTTTTTACCGGGAGCAGGGCGAAGTAAGAGCAATGGACACCATCAAATTTTCCATTACTTCGCACCGCGGCTGTTTCGGCGAATGCAATTTCTGCTCAATCGGCATCCACGAAGGCAGAACGGTTGTTGCGCGCTCGGAAGAATCGATAAAAGCCGAAGCCCGCAAACTTGCCGCTCGGCCTGACTTTAAGGGGTATATCCTCGATGTTGGCGGTCCGACGGCGAACATGTACGGCATCGACTGCCCCCGCCGGCAGGCGCACGGCTCCTGCAATAAAAAACGCTGCCTTTCGCCCCGTGTTTGTCCTAATTTACGGGTGGATCATCGTCGCCAAATCAATTTAATGCGGCAGATAAGGAAGATAAACGGAATTAAGAAAGTATTTGTAGCTTCCGGCATCAGATATGATCTGCTCATGGCCGACAAGCAGCATTGTTTAAGCTATCTGCAGGAATTGGTGAAGCATCATATTTCCGGCCAGCTCAAGATAGCGCCGGAACACTCAACAGAAAGCGTTTTAAGACTCATGGGTAAACCCGGAAACAGCGCATTGCTGAAATTCAGGGACATTTTTGAAAAGCTGAATAAAAATTCCGCAAGCAGGAAATTTCTGACTTACTATTTCATCGCCGCCCATCCCGGCTGTACGGAAGGAGACATGCACAGTCTCAAGGAATTCACCTCCCGCGAGCTGAGGATCAACCCGGAGCAGGTGCAGATTTTTACCCCGACGCCGTCCACTTATTCCAGTCTGATGTACTGGACGGAAATCGATCCCGCCACCGTTAGAAAAATATTTGTCGAAAAAGACATAAATAAAAAACAGCGGCAAAAAAATATCGTCGCGGCAGCAGGAGAAAAAGAGAAAGCACACCGGAAATCGAGGCGCATTACATGATAACAGGACGGCAATAAATGATTCCGGCCTAAATCCTGCCGTAATCGTCGGCAAAACGTTCGATGTCGTCCTCGCCGAAATATTCGCCGGTTTGTATTTCGATAATGACCAGATTTTTATCTGAAGAATTTTGCAGCCGATGCTTTGATCGGACGGGAATATCAATCACGCAGCCGGCCGTAAGGAGGTATTCCTTGCCGTCAACCGACGCCGTGCCCTGACCGGCAACAACAAACCAGTGCTCATTGCGGAATTTGTGCCGCTGGAGGCTCTGACGCCCTCCCGGCGCAACGACTATGCGCTTTACCTTATGGTCGGGGGCATCAGACAACACTTCATAATACCCCCAGGGACGCTTATTTGTTTCCTCCATCGCTTCCATTCCCTTATTTTTTTATTTTTTAGCATATTATTGTCTTGTTGGAAAGTTATGTTTAAAGACCAGCTTAATTTTTGACGCGGGAATAGGTGGTGGGAACTCTTTACTTGTGATAAGAGGGCATTTCAGCAACGCAGTTACGCCGGTTGCAGCAGCTGCGACTTATATCGCCGGATTGGAATTATGGTGCTTCCTTACATTCTGAAGCGGAGCAAAAAAAGGAGAAAAACAATTTCCCTGCACATCAGCGCCGATGCGGAAATAGTTGTTTCAGCACCATATTTTACCAAGGTTGACGAGATCAACCGGTTTGTGCAGGAGAAGCGAAACTGGATTCAAAAAACAATTCACCAGGCGGCGCAACTGCAAACCAGGGGAAAGAAGTATGTTGCGGGTGAAGAATTCTATTACCTCGGCCGGACCTTCCCGCTGGAAACGCTGTGTCAGCAAAACATCCCGGAGGGTCTTGTTTTTTGGCGTAACCGGTTTTATCTTAATTCGCCGGCGGAAGCGACGGAGCGCAAGAGCTGCTTTATCGCCTGGTACAAAACCAAGGCCCGGGAATACATTCCCGCCCAGGTTGATTTTTGGGCGCACCGC
>CAYYBK010000200.1:0-4027 GCA_964470015.1 uncultured Syntrophales bacterium | reverse complement strand
CAGAATCATGCGTTTCAGCTTGTCATAAGCGGTTTCTTTGGCGGTATCACTGACCACCGATTCTATAATGTAGAGCGTATCACCGATGACTTTTTCGGTCACGCTCACGTGTTTATTTTCCAAGTGGGCCTCCTTTCTACCGGGTGGGGGGGATTGAAATCTACACGCCTTTCCAAAGCGGACAACGGCGTGGGGCTTCGTGTGTAAAAACGCGAATTCAAACGGGTAATATGGCAAAATCAAACTGTAATACAAGAGTGCCTACTTACATGAGCTGCTTTCGGCATTCTAGAATTTTAATTTTTAGCCTTTATTATCTGATAATTGAATTACCTTAACCGCCTCCGGACGAATGAGCTTTCCGTCAAGGAACTCAAAGGCGAGATACCCAAGCTGGTCTAAGCTGGCGAACTTCTCGGAGAGTGTGCGCACACTGATTGGCTTGCGGCCGATGACCCAATAATAACTGAATTCACCGAAAGCAATGGGTTTTGAGCCTGACTCTGCATCCGGCATAAACTCGGTCATGATTACCTTTTTGCCAAGGATGGTGTCATCACTGTCGCGCCAGAGGTAGTTCCCGGCTTCATCTTTTAATTTACGCAGGGCAAGAGCGGTTTTGTCATTCATGAGCCATACAGCGTTTTTGCGGTATTCCGGTTTCACAGAGAAGTACAAATCGATAACATCGTCATAGCTGATATCATCAATGGTCGCAGCAACTTCCGCTCCGCCGGTTTCATTAAGAATACCTGTGGGCATTTCAATGCCGTTCCCGTTGATAAAAGCATTGTCCTCGGCCCTGCCGAAGTTCTTGGCAAAGCGCTTAATGAAATAGTTTTCAATATCAAAGCTGGCGTCACGAACGAATGCCTCGTCCATTTTCACCATAGCAGCCAGCTTCCAACTGTCTACATTGCTGGTGGTGAAATCCTCTAATCCCTCGTAAACGGGGATTGAATCACCTTCAGGCACCCACTGTGCAAAGTCTTTGCTGTCTTTGGCGAAAATGCGGTACCCGTTGCCGTATGCCTTGATAACTGTGGCGATTTTACGGAACAGGCTTTCTTTCTCAAGTGCCGCCATATACTTGTTTTCAGCGCTGTTCGGCATGGCATAGGTGCCTGTTTCGATATTACGGCCTTTTGTAAGTTCAGCGTAACTGCCATTGCTGCCGCGCATAGCGTTCCAGAAATGCTTGTCATATTCCGGTGATCCGGTATAGGGTAATCTTTCAGCGTAAGTATTCATATTTTTTCCTCCATTATTTCCTGTCACAAACAGGGCATCTGTATAGTCCCAGTTCGTTGTAGCTGAGCTGCCTGCCAATTTGCTTTAGCATACCGACACGGCATTCCGGACACTGGATATCATAAGCCAGAGCCATTTCGGTATTGTGAGCCTGTTTTGCGTGAAGCCGGTAATACTTGTGCAGCTTTCCTTGCTCGTCTTGCTCGACAGAGCTTCTTAAGAATAAGTCACACGTTTTCTCTGCATATTCATCAGAGAATGACGAGTTGTTTGGAAGGAGAAGCGTTCCTTCCTTGTTCGATGCTTTGAGCGGGTAGTTTGCCATTTTAAATTCCTCCTAAAAATTAATTTGTGGGGGCTATTCCCCTGAAAACTTATGCGAATTCTTACACGAGAGCCTGTGCCGCTGTCCGGTATGGAAAGCCACAGGGATTTATACCGCCCTACGGTCACAGGGAGAACGGATAATCTGCATATCCTCACCACCTTTCACTTGGGGCATATGGGGCAGCTGATTTTGTTTTTTTCTATAGGAAAATGTTTTTTAGAAACAACCATAATTGCTTGCCCCATGTGCCCCAGACATTTATTTCAAGAATTCCACGGCTTCCCGTAACGCGTACCCTATAAGGACTGTGGTTTTCTCTCCACCTGTTTTCGGCCGCTTACGTATGACCTTGCCCACATCGAACTTCCGAAGCTCGGCTATGAAGTTTTTGTTGTTTTCCACATAGCAGCCGTTACCGGCACACCATGTACGATAAGCATCATATAGCTCGGATGTTTTTGTCTCGGCTCTGGGATCTGGCACAAGGCAGTCCTCGGCAAACTGCGCGATTTTATCGCTGTCATGGTAGTAAGCCTGTGTTGCGTCAATGACGGATTGTGGTGGTATTAGATCTTCAGTCTGCAATAGTCGGTAACCTTCCAGCATCCAGTTCAAAATGGCACTCTGAACTTCTGGTTTTCCAAACTCTGCTTTAAGTCCCTTGTCCTGCTCCCACTCCTCAAAATGCTTGTCAAATGGAATAATCAGAACACGGCCACTGGTGAAAAGCGTGGTGTCAGTAATTACCGGCAGATAGTTGGTATTCACATAGAGTTTGAATTGTGGTTGGAAATCAAAGCTGTTTTCATGCAGAAAACGAGCGTTAAGCGTGTCATTACCGGTCATGCTTTTTACCTGCGCGGCATTTAGTAAGAGGCCACGGCTCGGCTCTGAAATGTTGGCGAGGCGAATACCTGCAAGACGAGCAATATCCTCGCTGGGATTCTGGCTGTTCACGTTGTGTTTTAGCGCAATCGTCTCCGGCCTCACAGCTCGTCCGTAATCACCCATGACGCGGAGGATACTTTCCATAAGCGTTCCTTTGCCGTTTCTGGTGGTTTCGCCATAGAGGAAGAACATACACTCGAAGCGCGTATCTCCGCTGACGGAGTAGCCAATGGCTTTTTGTAAAAACCGAGCTTTTTCCATATCTCCGCTCATGATTTCAGTGATGAAGCATTCATATCGACTACTCTTGGCACCGGGCAGATATTCCACCGGTGTGATTTTCGTAAGCCGATCCTCGGCGCTATGCTCCCGGAATTCCATCGTACGAAGGTCGAGGGTGCCATTCCCGCAGTTGAACAGATAGCGGTTACTGTCAAAATCCTGCATTGAGATGGGATACACACTCTGCGCATCTAAGAGGATCGTAATGCGGGTGTGTCGACTCTGCCATTTTTTACAGTGGTCGATATAGCCCTTTCTTTTGTGTTCATCATGAATTTCCAGTGCATACCGCATAACTGCATTGGCCAGAGCCTTGCACAACTCCATCGCTTTCAGAGAGCCGGTGTCGGACACCCAACGTGTACCATCATAGATAAACCACTGCTTGCGTTCCGGCACATACCGAGCGATGTTCTTGAACACATCTGCGAACAGAATTCCGTTTCCGATGTCGTTCCAAGGGTAGCGGGCATTCTCAGCCGGATTGAGAAAATTAACGGTTTGCTGCAAATCATTGAAATCATCAGCTGCGGAAGAATTACCCGCAGGCTTATAGAAATCTGAGCATATTGCCACGGCCTTGCTCAACGTGGATTGTCGGTAATCATCGCGTTCCCACTTTTCCCGGTAGAGACCTGACATACGGAACAACCTGTCCATCTGCTCGATATCGCCGCCGCACCAGAATGCCAGCATCGCACAAAGAGCCGAGTCTGCTTCACTGTGGGATTTTCCTTCTGGTAATTGACCGTTCCAGAGGGCATTGAACTTATCTGCCTGCTTGGATGAAGTTGCTTTTTCGAGTACTGATTCATCCGAAAGATAACTACCCGGAGTAATCAGGGCTGTTTTTGGTTTATCTGCTTTTTTCATATATTTATCCAGCACTTCGGCCAGTGCTTCAGACCTTTCCTCAAGACCACTGCCTCTGATATGGTTCCCGGTCACGGTCACAAAGCGGTTTGTGTGTCTGGCCACATAGACTTCCAACCCAATCTTCTGGTTATTTATGTAATACCGGTCCTTATCGCATGTTGGAAGTGTGGCTTTGAAGAGTATGCGTACACCGGTACCAGACGGGCTATATTCGGTATAGGAATCCATCCGAGCGATTATGTCCTCGGCCATATCCGAGAACACCCCATTCTCAACACAGTGATCAATATCTATGGCACAGATATTCTCGAATACACCGATTCCGATTCCGTCATATCTGGCCATGCGAGAAGTGGCGATTGAATACTCCGTAAAGGTATCCTTATTGGTGGAATCCGCTTT
>CAYYBK010000199.1:0-4030 GCA_964470015.1 uncultured Syntrophales bacterium | reverse complement strand
CCAGTGCTGTTTTACCTAATGAGTTAGACCCGTCGGACCTGGGGTGTCAATGTGCCGATCCGACAGGCAGAACATGTAACTGGTCGGGTTGTGGTCCAGAAGCAAATTATATCGGTGTGTGGGATAATAAACAAATATACAAAACACTTAATGGACAATCACCGGAAATAGGCAGTACAATAACCAATCCTATCATTGGAGAAACCGATCCCAATAAGCCCGCAATTATTTATACCACAAATAAAATTAATCTCACTACAGGTAGTAAACTTTATTTTAGAGGTAAAGTTGTTTTAATTGTTTATACGAATAGTGGCAGGGATACAGGACAAATATCCATGTCCAATGCATCGGAAATAACTATTCTGCCCGGTGGATCTCTTGATTTATATGTTGAAAGTGATGCCAATTTCGCATCAGGTTCCATTGTTAATCAGCCACCTTCACCATCAACGGTAATGAAGGTTGTAGGTATTAGAACAGCAAATATTTCGTTTGCAAGCACAAAAATATATTCACTGATGTACGGTCCGGGAGCAACCTGTAATGTTGCCGATACCGGATTACTTTATGGTTCAATTACTGCTAGAAAGATAAGCGTTATTGGAGCCGTCCATCTCGATGTAGCTGCATCATCCAGTAAAAGTGAGGGAATTGTATATTAATCCATAGAATAATAAATCACTTTTAAAACCGAGAACATTACCTTATCCGGCTCCACCCTATTGATAAAATTATTGTACACCTTTAACGGATTGACTTTTCTTGGAGACATGCTATCTTCGCAGGTAGCAGTGCGCAGATCATCCGCGGGATGGCAGGGAGCCGATCTCTATGTAGTTAACTTCCGTTATCGGAGCGGGCGTCCAGACAAAATCAGATATGAGGAAGAGGTTGAATAAATGAACATCGCTGTTAAAAAAGGAAAACTGGGAAATTTTAAAAGCCAGGCGATTGTTCTGGCTTTGTTTGAAAAGGACAGAGAATTGACCGGTCCGGCAGAGTCTGTCGATCGCCTCAGCGGCGGATTAATCACCGACTTACTGAAAAACGGCGATTTCGCCGCCAAGCCCTTGCAAATATCCGTCCTTTATACGCGGGGAGGGATACCGGCACAACGAATTGCACTTGTCGGCTTAGGCAAAAAAGAAGAAATCAATTTGGAAAAGGTGCGGGCGGCCTATTCGAAGATAATGCAGCATCTGCGGAACATAAACCTGACGGAAGCAGCCGTTTCGATTGATTTGCATCTTGTTCCCGGCCAAAAGGAGAGAATCGCGCAGTCTGTAGTTGAGGGCGTGCTTTTGGGGCTTTACCAGTATACGCCTTATAAAACGCTGGGCCGGGAAGAGATCAGAGAAGTGAAACAGCTTGATATTGTTGCAGACGGCGATGATTATTCTTTTATTGCCGCAGAAGTTAAAAAAGCGCAGATTATCACGGCGGCTGTTTGCTTTGCCCGCGATCTCGTTTCTGCACCGTCCAATGAAATGACGCCGGCAATTATGGCGCAGAAAGCGGCGGAAATCGCCCGCCGGAGAAATGTAATCTGCAAGATATTCGATAAAAAACAAATAAAAAAATTGGGCATGGATTCCTTTCTGGGCGTCGCCAGGGGCAGCCATGAAGAGCCGAAATTCATTACGCTGGAATATGCCGGCGGCCGGAAAGGCGAGGCCCCGGTCGTTCTCGTCGGCAAGGGGCTGACTTTCGATACCGGCGGGATTTGCCTGAAACCGGCGGAGAAAATGGATGAAATGAAGTCCGATATGTCCGGCGGAGCGGCGGTGATGGCAACGCTGATGGCCGCCGCCGATCTGCGCCTGCCACTGAATATCGTCGTTTTGATTCCCGCCACGGAAAATATGCCCGGCGGCTCCGCCTATAAACCGGGAGATGTTTTAAAATCGTATTCCGGCAAAACTATCGAAGTGATCAATACCGATGCTGAGGGCCGCCTGATCCTGGCTGATGCCCTTTCCTATGCCGCCCGGTACAAACCGAAAGCGATCATCGATGTGGCCACTCTTACCGGCGCCTGCGTTGTTGCGCTGGGCGAAGATATAATCGGCATGCTGGGTACGGATGAGCAATTGAAAAAGAAGATTAACGAAGCAGCGCAGATTACCGGTGAACCGGTCTGGGAACTGCCGCTGTGGGAGAATTACGCGGATCTTATCAAGAGCGAAATTGCCGATTACAAAAACAGCGGCGGGCGGATTGCCGGAACAATAACGGCGGCTGTTTTTCTAAGTAAATTTGTCGGCGATTTTCAATGGGTCCATCTTGATATTGCGGGACCGGCCTGGAGCACGAAGGATAGGCCTTATATCCCGAAAGGAGCATCGGGGATCGCCGTGCGCCTGCTTGTCGAATATCTACGCAGATCAGCTCAAAAATAATTATGCCATCGCTATTGGAAATAAAAGACCTGGTAACCGTCTTTGATACGCAGCGCGGCCGGATCAAGGCGGTGGATGGTGTTTCCCTGAAGGTGCAGTCCGGAGAAACGCTCGGCATCGTCGGCGAATCCGGTTGCGGTAAAACCATGCTGGCGCTGTCGATAATGCGGTTAATCCCCGCCAACGGCAGAATAATCAACGGGCGGATATTGTTCCGGGGAGAGGATTTATTAAATTTATCTTCCGAACAAATCCGCGCCAAACGCGGGAGCGAGATGGCCATGATCTTTCAGGAGCCGATGACTTCTCTGAATCCGGTGTTTCGCATTGGTGATCAGATAGCGGAAGCAGTCATGCTCCATCAAAACATTCCGGCTAAGGAAGCGCTTGCTTTGAGCATTGAGCAATTGCGCGAAGTGGGAATCCCCGATCCCGAAAGGCGGGCAAGAGACTACCCGCATCAACTGAGCGGCGGCATGCGGCAGCGGGTAATGATTGCCATGGCCATGTCCTGCCATCCCGTCTTGCTTCTGGCCGACGAACCCACAACGGCTCTGGACGTTACCATTCAGGCGCAGATTCTGGATTTGATTGCGGAGCTTCAGAAAAAAAATAAAATGGCGGTTGTTTTGATTACCCATGACCTGGGGGTGATTGCTCAAACGGCGGCGCACGTGGCGGTGATGTACGCCGGGAAAATAATGGAGAGCGCACCGGTGGAAAAAATATTTGCCGCTCCGCTACACCCTTACACGCAGGGATTGATTGATTCCATGCCGGTCTGGTGCGGAGATGACGGTGCCGGCAGGTCAAGGCGCCTCAACACCATTTCCGGTTCGGTGCCTAGTTTATACAATCTTGCCGCCGGCTGCCGCTTTTATGAAAGATGCATGCATGCGCATGCCGGCTGCAGCACCGAAGAGCCCCAGCTTGTGGAGGCCCAACCCGGTCATTTCGTTGCCTGCAGCAATATGAATATCCGTAGCGGCAAAAAAGAAATTCAAAGCGGGATGGATTTGTAATGCCGGAAGCCCTCGTCGATATTCGGAAATTAAATAAAAAATTTATTCTTACGAGCGGCATGCTCTACGCACACAAAAGAGCTATTCATGCCGTCAAAGATGTTGATTTGCAGATATATAAAGGGGAAACTCTTGGTCTGGTCGGGGAATCAGGCTGCGGGAAATCGACTTTGGCAAAACTAATCGTGCGGCTGGAGAAAGCCTCATCCGGATCAATCTGCTTTCAGGGGGAAAATATAAATGATTACGACCGGGATGCACTCAAAATATACCGCCGTAATGTCCAACTGATATTTCAAGACCCTTATTCTTCGCTTAACCCCCGTATGTCAGCGGGCGGTATTATGCGGGAGCCGCTTCGCGTGCATAAAATAGGCGACGGTGATTCCCGCCGGCGTGCAGTATTGGAGCTGATGGCACGAGTCGGTTTAAGCCCCGAGCAGGCGAACCGTTACCCCCATGAATTCAGCGGCGGACAACGGCAGCGTATCGGCATTGCCCGGGCGCTCATTCTCCGACCACAGTTGATCATTGCCGATGAGCCGGTTTCCGCACTGGATGTTCCCATTCAGGCGCAGATTTTGAATTTACTGCAGGATTTAAAAC
>CAYYBK010000198.1:0-4031 GCA_964470015.1 uncultured Syntrophales bacterium | reverse complement strand
CCGAAGCAACCGATAAGGCTGCTCCAGAACACATCGCGGATTCCGCACATATAATGCGCTTATCGGGAACAGGGATCATTCCGCCGGCGAGAATTCCTCCTTGCCCGCTCCGCAAACCGGGCAGGTCCAATCCTCCGGCAATTCCTCGAAGGAAGTCCCGCGAGATATTCCGCCGTCCTGATCGCCTTTCGCCGGATCATAAACATAACCGCAAACGCCACATTCATACTTCTTCATTTTTCCCTCCTTGAACTTTATGCCACAGACTTCAGATAATACGCTTTTTTAATTCCGCCGCCATTGTTTTGCCCAGCTCGCGGCATTTTTCCAGTACTGCGTTATCGGGTACAAACCTTACGGAAACGGCCGGAGACGCAATTTCCACCTTCATATCCTTGAGTATTTGCTCCAGGTCCCGCACGGATTCGCCGCTCCATCCGTAAGAGCCGAAAGCGGCACCGATGAGATTAGCCGGCTTCAATCCTTTTAAATAAGTCATGACGTCGGCCATTTGCGGCAAGATATTGTTATTCAAGGTGGAAGACCCGACGATAAGCGCGCCGGCGTCAAGAACTTCGTATACGACCTCACTGCGGTGGGCTTCGTTCATGGACAGCAATTTAACTTTAATTCCCTCCTGCGCCAGCGATTCGGCAATGACCGCCGCCATCTTTTCCGTAGAATGCCACATCGTCGCATAAACGACAACTGCTTTGGCCGCCGGTTTCTGCGCTGCCCATTTTTGATAGAGACCGATAATGGTCGAAATATCTTTACGCCAGACCGGACCGTGATCGGGAGCAATGATATTGATTTTCCAGCCCGTTTTTGCCACCTTTTCCAACGCTTTTAAAACCACCTGTGAATAAGGCAGTACGATATTGGCGTAATAGGTCGCGGCCTCGTACTCCAGCGTTGCGGCGGAAATTTCGTCGGCAAACCGCTCCAGCGTCGCCAGATGCATGCCGAAGGCGTCCTGTGAAAACAAAACCCGCTCGGCGGCGAGATATGTAAACATACTGTCCGGCCAATGGATCATTCTTGTTTCCATGAAAGACAATTCCATATTCCCCAGGCTTAAAGTTTCGCCGTCCTTCACCGGTACAATTTCCTGCGGACCATGGAAGATCTCCTGCAGCGTCCGGACGCCAACGGCCGAAGCAAAAACTTTTTCCGGTTTAATCAGATCAATTACCTCCGGCAGGCAGCCCGAATGATCCATTTCGGAATGATTGGATATGATGTATTTGATCTGGGCAGGATCAATTACAGATTTAATACGGGCCAGCATTTCCTCCTTAAACGGAGCTTTAACCGCATCAATCAGGGTAATTTTATCACCCATGACCAAATAGGCGTTATAGGTGCTGCCGTGTGGTGTCGTGTAGCCGTGGAAATCCCTGATCGGCCAGTCAATCGCACCCACCCAGTAAACATGTTCGCTTATTTTTATCGCCGAATAGACATTGCTCATTTTTTACCTCGCTGTTTTTATTGCAAAGCAGACATTGTGGAATTTAATTCCTATTGCCGCAGCCTAAATCATCTTCACGCCGGCATCGAAGGCCAGCAGATTGATGTGGCGCTTATCTCCCGTCATATTTCTGGATACTTCTTTCTCAAAAGCCCGGCGGTCAATGGGCAGCAATCCGATGGCCGCCAGGGCTCCGATCATGATGATATTACTCAGGAGGGGATTGCCCAGCCGCAACGCCTCTTCCGTCGCATCTATAAACCAGCTGTGCGCCGTCGTCCTTTTCAGAGCGTTCTTCATTTCCGTGGCGGACGGATAATCCAATTCACCGGTAATGACGCCCACGGGATAAACGACGCGGGAATTTGTTAAGACCGCAACAGCAGGGTTGCCGTATTTCGTTATAACCCGCAGTGCCTCCAACGGCTCCAGCGCAACGATTATGTCGGCTCCGCCCTGCGGAATCTGCGGACTCATAATCGATTTTTTCGATATCCGCAGATGGCTCATTACGGAACCGCCGCGTTGCGACATACCGAATGTTTCGCCGATCGTTACATAAAAACCGGAATTAACAAGCATTCCGGCCAGCACGCGGGAGGCCATAACATTGCCCTGCCCTCCCACACCGGTGATGATCAGATTAATCGGATCTTTGGCGTTATATCTTTTCATTTATACCGTCGCCTCCGTCCTTTGAATCGCTTTTTGCGGACAAATGGAATAGCAGACGCCGCAGCCAGCGCAAATGACGTCATCAATTTTAGCTTTCTTCTTGCTCCGATCCCAGAACAGGGCGGGACAGCGGAATATTCTGGTGCATAATCTGTTGCAGCCGCAATTATCGCCGCGGCAGAGGTTCTCATCTACCTTCATCAAATACTGCTTCTTGCCCTTTTTCTCCGGACTCAAGGCACAAATCTGTTTAAGAATGAGAACTTTTAACGAACCGGTTTCCGCCAGAAAACCATTCAGTATCTGGCAGGTTTTATCCAGATCGAAAGGATCGCTTATGGCGACTTTGGCTCCGATTGCTTTGCAAATTCCGGCAATATCCACGGCCGGGATGGTCTCCCCCGTCGCGCTTATAGTCAGGCCGGGATGAGGTTGAAATCCGGTCATTGCGGTACCGGCATTGTCCAGGACAATAAAAGTTATATCAGCGCGGTTATGACGGGCATTGATGAGCGCGGGAATCGCCGCATGATAAAAGGTAGAATCACCGCAAACGGCAACAACCGGTTTATCAAACCCGAAAGCATCAAGTTTGGCAAATCCACTGGCGATCCCCGTCCCCGAACCCATCGAGTGCAGCGTCCGGACGGTATTAAATCCGCAGGAGGGGTAAAGAGCCGCCAGGGCATAACAGCCGATGTCACCGCATACAATGCCGTCACGGCCGTCCAGCTGCAGCGCGTTGTGGATGCTCCAGAATGACGCCCGGTGCGGGCATCCCGGGCAAAAAGTCTGTTCGCGCCGGGGAATCATCGGAATTATTTCATTAATTTCCTGCTTGTAGCGGGCAGGCAGGGACGGTGTTTTTACTTTAAGAATTTTACTTAATCCGTCCGCAACAAGATCGGGGCTGAGTTCACCTACGGCGGGGAGTGTCCCATCCATTTTTCCATAGAATTTTTTGCCGCCGGGTTCTTTGAGCATACCGGCCGCCAGTGTCTTGACGTTTTCTTCCAGAAAAGGCAGCACCTCTTCCACAATCATTATTTTTTTCGTCAGGAGTAAATGCTTTTTTAACAGACCGGACGGCAGCGGCCAGGTACATCCCAGCTTCAGGATGCCGACACGCCGCTGTAAATTCAGCATGCTGATTGCCTCGCGGCTGTAGAGAAAGCAGGCGCTGCTTGTAATCAGCAGCAGTTCCGGCTTCCCGGGCCCCGTATAACCGTTGAAAGGACTTTTTTCAAAAAGTACCGCTGCGCGTTGCAGTTTTTGCTGCTGAAGGGCATGCTTCGGAACGACGGGGGTGCTGACCACCGGCCCCTTCAGCTGATCCATAATCGAGCCGTCGTAAACAAAAAGGGCTTTCCTTGATTTTGTCGGAAGCTTGCCGCAGATCACATTCCCACTGGCGTGGGACATGCGGGTGACCGACCGTAACACGACGATATTTCCAATCTGTTCGGAAAGTTCAAACGCCCATTTCGTCAGATCCTTGGCCTCCTGAAAGCCGGCTGGTTCCAAAAGAGGTATCTCCAGCATACGCGCAAAATACCTGGACTCCCCTTCATTAACGCTGGAAAGCGCCCCCGGGTCCTCGCAGGTTACCAGCACCATTCCGCCCCGCGTGCCGGATGCCGTCAGATGCAAAAGGAAGTCCGAAGCGACATTGACTCCGTTCTGCTTCATCACGCACATGGCGCGCAATCCGGCGAAAGAGGCGGCCGCAGCCACTTCCAGCGCCACTTTTTCGTTAGTCGACCATTCTACATAGAGTTTTCTTTCTTTGGCCACCGCAGCAAGATTTTCAATGACTTCCGAGGACGGAGTTCCGGGATAACCGGAGGCAACACTGACCCCGGCTTCCAACGCCCCGCGGGCG
>CAYYBK010000197.1:0-4034 GCA_964470015.1 uncultured Syntrophales bacterium | reverse complement strand
GCCTTCCGCAATCGCAATATTGGCGCCGGAAATACCCATATCGGCTTCAAAATAATATTTTCGCATTTCCTTCCTGGCCACCTTGACCAGTTTTGAAATATCGGGGGTCAGACGTTCATTCACTGCTTTGCTGAAGAGATCGGATACCTGCTGCCGGTTCATGTGAATGGCGGGCAAAACCATATGGGAAGGCCTTTGTCCGGCTAATTGAATTATCCATTCGCCGAGATCGGTTTCCTTGACGCTGATGCCCGCAGCCTCCAGATCATGGTTGAGATGTATTTCCTCGGCCGCCATGGATTTGGCTTTGACAATGCGCCGGACTCCTTTTTCTTTGGCTAAATCAAGAATGTATTTTTTAACCGCATCAGGACTGCCGGCGCGGAAGACTTTTGTTCCCTTTGCCTCCGCATTTTTTTTGAACTGCTCTGCCAGTTCATTCAAATGCTGGGAGGCTTCTCCCTTCGTTTTAGCAATAAGAGCTCTCAAAGCTTCAAAATCTATTCCCTCATATGCTTTTGCCCGGCTGGTCAGATAGGCTTCCGAAAAACTGCCCAAGGCACCGGTTAGTGTGGAATTAGCCATTGCCTGGCCGGCTTTTTCTCTCAGTTGTGTAGTCATTTTATTCCTCCAGATTATCTGCCAGGACAATAACAAGCCGCTCCGGCCCGTGCACGCCAATCGTCAATACCCGTTCGATATCGGCGGTTCTGCTCGGCCCGGTGATAAAGGTAAGATAGGCGGCATCAGCCGGGCTCATGCGGGATAATGCCGTTGCCAGATCAGGCAGAATCTTGCGGGCGCTGATGATGGCAATATGGATATCGGGGAGAGTGGAAACCAATCGTTGATCAACCGCCGTGGAATTTTGCACAAGAGTTCCCGTATCCGCTATGGCCCAGTCCATCTGGCTGATACCGATCTTCGCGGAAGCGGCCGCTTCTCTTCCGATCTTAAATCCCACTCCACACACTTTTCTTGAAATTTCTTCCTTTTCCGTCTCCTGCAAAAATGGGCACTCCGCCCAAAGCGCCTTGGCGCCGTTCACTTCCGCAACCGATTCTTGCTGCAAAAAATCAAGAATAAACGACAGCGCTTCTTTTTTTCCCGAAAATGCGTGCACTTCGCCGCCAACTGCCTCCGCTTTTGCTTTAAAAAGGCCGATCATCTGCATAATCTCCTGTTATTACTCCTTCGTTTACCGTTTCATTAATGTCTAATCATTCAGTATTTATAACCGCAAACATTGCCCGCAGACATCCTGCATCACGTGAATATCATGTAACAGCGGAACAACTTCCGGCGGATTTCCCGCCACATCGCTCAAAATGAAGACTGGTTATATGCCGGAACAAGATGCCTATATAGAGTACATATTCAAGACCAGTGATTACCGCCGCTTCTACCCAAGAAAAGTTTGCATGGCGGAATTTGAGATTTTGTTCATGCTCCCGGTGCTAGCGCAATTTATTTATCATGCTGGCCATATAACCGGCACCAAAGCCGTTGTCGATATTTACGACGCAGACACCACCGGCACAACTGTTCAGCATGGATAAAAGCGCGGCAATCCCTTGGAAGCTTGCTCCATACCCGACGCTCGTCGGTACAGCGATTACCGGTTTATCGACCAATCCGCCGATGAGGCTGGGCAGGGCACCTTCCATGCCGGCGGCAACAATGATGACCCTTGCCGCGCGGATAATTGCAAGTTTGTCAAACAAACGGTGCACACCCGCCACACCTACGTCGGCTATACGCTCCACGCGGTTGCCGAAGATCTCCGCCGTTACAGCTGCTTCTTCGGCGACAGGCAGATCCGATGTGCCCGCCGTAACAACGGCAATGTAACTGTCCGGTCTTTCCATCTGTTTTTTCCAGACGGTGATCGTTTTCGCCAGAGGATTATAGACAGCATCCGGACAGACTGTCCGGACATCTTCATAAAGCGCTTCACTGGCACGGGTTGCCAGAATATTGGAATCCAGCGCCATCATCGTCCGGATAATAGTCTGCACCTGCTGAGATGTCTTTCCTGGACAATAAATGACTTCCGGATAACCAACCCTTTTTTCCCTGTGCACATCAAGCTTGGCGTACCCTAAGTCCATATAGGGCACTTTTTTTAAGCGGGTGAGCCCTTCTTCGATTTCTATCTTCTTATCCCTGATATCCTGCAGCAGCAGCCTTATTTCATCGGCATCCATCATTGTTATCAGCCTCTTTGCATCCTGTCGTTCGTGAATAAATATTCCTTGAGTTTACCGGCCAAACAGCGGCGGCGGCAAACCCTGTCATGATTTTAAGCTGTCATATATTTCCATCACGCTGACGCCTTTTTCCCTGGCCAAGCGCTTGCAATCTTCATATTCCGCCTTTGATTTTATTTTCCGGCCCCGGTAGTATCCGTTTTTTACGGAGACATCTCCATATTTTGTCGAGAGAGTCGAAAAATCCCGTTTCAGCATGGCTTTGAATATCCGCTGAAGTCTTAGGCCGAAAGTGGAAGTATGCAGCCATAAGATTTCCTCGACGGCCGGCAGTTCCTCTTCGCCGCAAAGTACGCTGACCTGTACCGCCGGCCGTGATTTTTTCATGATAACGGGTGTGAAAAAGACATCCTGCGCACCTTTGGTAAACAGCGTTTCCATCAAATCGCCGTACATCTCCGGATTCATATCGTCAATATTGCATTCAACCAGAAAGGCCGTCCGCCTATCCGTATAGTCCGCACCTTCAGCACAGTTTTCGCCGTACATTTTGCCCAGATAAACACGCAGGACATTCGGGATATTCGCGTCTCTGTGTCCGATCCCATAGCCGATTTTCTCCGGTGTGAAGTGCAGTTCTTCCGTAAAAGCATCAACGGTGGCAGCCAGAATTGCGGCGCCGGTCGGTGTCGTTGTTTCAAAGGGAGCACGGCCCGATTTCATGGGAATGCCCTTGAGAATCTCGGCTGTCGCCGGTGCCGGAACTGGCAAAATACCATGGGCGCAGCGGAGAAAACCGCCGCCGACCTGAACGGGAGATGAAAGTATCCGGTCCGGCCGGAGAAAATCGAGGCAAACAGCCGCACCGACAATATCAACAATGGAATCAACCGCCCCCACCTCATGAAAATGGACATCGTCCTTATGGCGCCCGTGAATCTTGCCTTCCGCCTCGGCAATCATGGTAAATATTCTTAGGCTTACTGTCTTGACTTTTTCCGGCAAATCGCTCCCGCTGATGAGCTGAGCAATATCCCTGAATGTTCGCGCACCATGACCATGGCAGAGCCCCGGTGCAGCCTCATGGCCAACAGCGACATCCACCCTTGTTCCGGTAATACCTTTACGCATATCCCGGTTAATTTTGACTTCGTATTCCCCGATTTGTAGTTTTTTCAGTGCACCCAGCAGGTAATCCTGATCAACGCCAAGGTCAATCAAGGCGCCAAGATTCATATCACCGCTGATCCCGGAAAAGCAGTCATAATAAAGTATTTTCATGGATTACGCCCTTTGTATTATTCCGGAGCATTCTATCATCATCAGCAGAAATTGCCTATGCTTACTTTCTTTGTGCATTTGCACCTTTCGCATCAGCTTGCATCGGCTGCCATGGCCGGTGTATCTTCATTCTCCAATAATTTTAAAATCTCTTTTCTAATGCGGTTGCACTCCGCGCTCGTCCTATCCCGCGGCCTTGGCACATCAACCGAAAACACCTCGGCAATACCGGCCGGCCGCCGGGAAAGAACCATGATCTCGTCACTCATAAACACGGCTTCATCAACATTGTGCGTCACAAACAGAATCGTGACTCCGAATTTCTTCCAAATATTCAAAAGAAATACCTGCAGATCGTTCCGTGTCTGGCTGTCGAGAGCGCCAAAGGGCTCGTCCATTAGAATTACCCGCGGATTCATAATCAACGTTCTGGCAATAGCCACACGCTGTTTCATACCGCCCGACAATTCTTTGGGATAGTTATGCTCAAAGCCGTTTAAATTGAAAGGAAGACAGCGGCAATATTACCCCTACTTGCCTCTA
>CAYYBK010000196.1:0-4060 GCA_964470015.1 uncultured Syntrophales bacterium | reverse complement strand
GCGGCTGCGGATGATGAATCAAAAAATGTTTACCACGGGGACTGGTCGCAAATGAGATACAGAATGATTTGGTACAACAGTTTGTTCACGGTCAGTGCCCTAGTAAAATTTACGATTTATGATGGCGACTCCGAAATTCTCAAGCATATTTGTTCCGGGCAATAAATTAATCGAAGAAAGTAAAATGAAACTTAAGCAAAAAAAATTTATGCAGATGAATAATCCCACCGGGCAAATAATTTCTAAATACTACAGGAATACGAAATACTTTAATAATAATAAGCAATTATTTGCAGCAATGATGCTGATTCCCCTCCCCAATTTTCCGCTTGGAATCATTTAATAACTATTTCACTATAAAATTTCAAGTAATAATTTGTAATAATTTGTAAGATTAAAATCTGCTCAAATTATTTACAATAAAGAATTAATTTATATAATAGAAAGCAAATTTATCTATTTGGCTACCTCTGCGCTAAAACCAGCCCGTTATCATTTACTGTATTTATTTCGTCTTTTGACAAATAATGCAGCATTGCCGAGACCAAGCTCAGACGATATGGCAAGATATTACGATACTCTTACGGCGGTTCTTTGGGACGATAATTTAGTTCGTGAAAAGTTTATGAAAGCAGCAGAAGTCATTATCAAGGTTTCGCAAAACAATTTGCATCGTGACAATATACGAACGGAACCTTTTACTGAATTAATAAAACAGGCGGCAGCTCCAAATCTTTCACAGTCAAAAAAATGGGGTTGTAAGAAATTATCATAACTATTTGACTTTATTGGAGCCGATGACCAGGATCGAACTGGTGACCTGCTGATTACGAATCAGCTGCTCTACCGGCTGAGCTACATCGGCGTGCCAGGATTTGCTCTTGAAGGAAAGAATGGCCTTATCTATATTAAGGTGCAGGCCTTGTCAAGTTATTGTGTTATTACTGAAGACGATTTTTGATTTCGGCTAAATCGGTATAATTAGGCTTCATCCGATAATTTTTCGGCCAGAACGGCGCCGCCGATGGCGCCGGTAAACTGAGCATACGCGGATATCTCCACAGGAACACCCAGCGCCTTTTCCAGCGCTTTGACCATGCCGATATTTTTTGCCACTCCCCCTGTAAACATTACCGGTGTTACGATACCGGCGCGTTCGGCCAGCGCTGCAATTCTTGCGCCGATTGATTCATGGATCCCTGCCACAATATCTCTCTGGGTGACTCCTTTAGCGATCAAGGAAATGACTTCCGACTCGGCAAAAACGGTGCACAGGCTGCTGATCTGCGCCGGTTTTTGTGATTGCAGGGAAATAGGGCCGAAGTTTTCCAGATTGATCTCGAGCGCTCTGGCCATAACTTCCAGAAAGCGACCGGTTCCGGCGGCGCATTTGTCGTTCATCACAAAATTTTTCACTTTACCGTTGTCATCCAGCAGAATAGCCTTGCTGTCCTGACCGCCGACATCGATAACGGAGCGGATCGATTTATTCAGGTAACGGGCCCCCGCCGCATGGCATGTTATTTCCGTCAGCGCTTTTTGGGCGAACCCGACGCTTGCCCGTCCGTAACCTGTGGAGACGATTTTAATCTGTTCCGCTTCCTGAAAGCCGGCGGCCTGCATGATTTCCGCAAAAATTTTTCTTCCCGCCGTTTCGGAGTTATAGCCGGTAAAAATAAGTCTGGTTGCGAGAAGTTTCCCGTCTTCAAACAGCGCGGCCTTTGTTGTAATGGAGCCAATATCTATACCTGCAGTGAGCATACGGCGCATATCCTTCCTTGCTGTCAAAGCTTAGCACATAACTGTTTTTTGCGGCGATGATCGGCCGCGAATTAAAATACAATATAAAAGCGGATACCTACTCTTCCGGAGCATGAAAATACCGCTTGATTTAAAATATTTCATAATTTAGATAAATCCGGTTTCAATAATACTTTTTTCCATATGATGTCAGCGGGTACAAACTGCGCTGACGGGAACGCTTATGAAAAAAATAATGGGAAAAATAAAATTTGCCTTTTTGGTGCTTTTGTATCCATTGCGCAATATCCTGAATAAAATCGGCATAAATTATAATATTGTGGAGATTGCCAATGCCTATTACCGCGATGCCTTTAACCGGGCGCCCCGTGAATGCAGCGCTGTTATGCTCCCCCATTGCCTGATCGATAAAAAGTGCCCGGCCAAATTTTCCAAGGAGGATGGTATTCTCTGCATTAAATGCAAACGCTGCCAATGCTCGGAGATATACACTCTGTGCACGGAAAAAGGCTATCAGTTTTACATCACGCCCAGCACCGGTTTTGCAAAGAGACTGGCGCAAAGAAAAAAACTCAAAGCCGCCATCGGTGTTATTTGCATGTATGATGTCGAAAAAGGCATGCAATCACACCGGCTGACGGGCAAAGGCGTCCATCTCGCCGCAGGAAAAGTAATCCCCCAGATTCTGCTTGCTGCCAGATACGATTGCATCGAAAATGATATCAATTGGGAACGGCTGAAGAAAATCATTTCCGAAGGCGCGTGACAGCGGGCGCAGAAATAAACGCGCAATGCGATTCCCTATGATCCCTTTCTCTCTTTCACCATTTCCATGAAAGCGTCTATGCGTGTAGCGATTTGGCTTTCGGAAAAATATCTTTCATCTACCATGTCCGCTTCGAGCATCAGCGAGGGGAGCCCGCGCTTTTCGCGAACGATCCGCTGAATATCCAACTGGCCGAAAGAATATGGCTTGCAACTGCGGTTGGAATGCATGACCAGACCGTCAACATCATATTTATCGATCATGTTGACAACCTGTCTGGCCATTTCGTCAATGCCGATATTCAGATAAATCCGCGAGTAGCCCTCCGCCATGGAGTTGAGAAAATTATTTTCATCTATATACTGCAGCGCCCCGCACCAGGCCGAAGTATAAGTATCGGCGACAAGACAGGTGTCCGCTGCCGCAAATTTTTCCGACAGCCACTTTGTCCGGTACCAAATCGGCAAATTATCCCACAGCAACCGGTATTTTTCGGTGGAAACGGCGCCAATGCCCCCGGTAATACGCGCCCGCATTTCGGCCAGCAGCTCTTTGTAATAATCTACCGCAATCTGCGTTCCGCGCAGAGTGACGATCAACGCCAGATGAAAAAAGGCGTCAAAGGCGGAAAGGGGGGCCGGTTTGTGGCAAGCCGTATCCAAAACATTTTGCCAAAGCCTTTGTCCTTCCACGGAAAGCCGGCCGACTTCTTTCATTCGGTCATAATCCATTTTCTTTTTGCAGACGTTTTCCAGAAAGGCAATATATTCGTTGATCTGCAAGCGGACATATTGGCTGGCCTCTTTCGTAAACTGCGTATGGCAGAAAGGCGTATCCAGAATAAACAGCGGTACGCGGAAATATCTGGCCTGGATTTCATACCACTTGAGGACGGTGCCGCAGATATTATTGCAGCAGATCAGCATATTCGGTTTGGGCAGTCCCCCGATCGGCCCTCCCTTGAGGGGGGCGCAGGAAATATCGGCGCGGGCATAAGAACAAAGATCGCTCGCATAGCCCATTGTTTCCGATTTCCCGCAGAGGTCCCTGCCCATTTTGGAAGCGCCGATCATGGCGCCGTGATTTTCAGGATACACCGGAATTATATCCATGGCAATTAAAGGTTCCACAGGTCCGCCGCTGGTTATCCAGGCGACTTTTTTCCTGGTCAGCCAGGCCAATTTGGCCTGCCTGTAATATTTCGTCATGATGGTTTTCATTTTTTTTACGGATTTTATTTTGCGTTTTTCTTTTTCCGGATCCTTTTCGGCCATAACAGTTTCCTCCGCAGGCGTTTTTATAAATTCTCAAGAAATGCTTCAATGCGTGTTTTCGTCTGTCCCTGCGCCAGAAGTTGATCTTCAATTTCTATTAATATATTAGGGATGCCCGCTTTATCCAGCGCCGCTTTTAAATAGGGATAGTCGAAGGCGTGGGGGTCGCAGAATTTCAACAATAGAAAAATCACACCGGCGACATTGCCTGCCTTGACTTTTTGTAAAATATTTTCCGCCCGGGTATTGCTTGCCTGAT
>CAYYBK010000195.1:0-4192 GCA_964470015.1 uncultured Syntrophales bacterium | reverse complement strand
ACATCATTCGGTTATAATAACCTCGTCTTCGACGTCCGTGCACTGCCGGTCATGCGCAGGATGGGCCATCCGGTTATCTTTGATGCGACACATGCCGTGCAGCTGCCGGGAGGCATGGGTACGTCGTCGGGTGGTCAGCGCGAAATGGTTGCTTATTTGGCCCGGGCGGCAGCGGCTGCCGAAGTTGATGGAATATTTCTGGAAGTGCACGGTAATCCGGATGCCGCTCTTTGTGACGGAGCTAATTCTCTGGCGCTGGATTCGCTGGAAGAACTTCTGACGATGCTGAAAAAAATCGATAAAATCGTCAAGGGATGATATAGCCGTGAAAAACGGCAACTCTAGGGAAGGTTGGCAGACAAATGAAGAAGAATCTCCGGGAGAAACTGAAGAAAATAAAAATGCTCATCCTGGATGTCGACGGTGTCCTGACGGACGGCAGAATTATCATGGACGACAGCGGCCGCGAAACAAAACACTTTGACGTTCGCGACGGCCACGGAATTAAAATGGTGCAGCGATACGGAATAAAGATTGTTCTGTTGACGGGGCGCCAATCCGAAGTTGTTAAACACCGGGCGCGTGATCTGGGCATTAAAGAAATTTATCAGAAAGCGTTTAACAAGAAAGAGGTATTGGAAAATATATTGCGGAAGCACCGGCTGGATTCCGGAGACGTTGCTTTTCTGGGGGATGATATCATCGATATTCCGGTACTGAAAGCGGTCGGTTTCTCGGCGGCCGTGGCGGATGCTTTGGATGTGGTGAAAAAATCGGTCGATTATGTTTCCAAGTACAACGGCGGGCGTGGTGCAGTTCGGGAAATATGCGAACTGATTATGCAGGCACAGGGGCACTGGGAGGAAATTGCCGTCAAATACGAATTTGCCGGACCGGGCTGAACGGCCCGATCAATCCTGCGGCGTTGAATTACAAACCGATTTGTCATCCGGGAGAGTTAAAAATGTCCTTGTTCTGGGTATTGCTGATAATAGCCGGTATGCTGGAAATAGGCTGGCCGCTTGGGTTCAAGCTTTCGCAGACTACGCAGTATAAGATCCCGTTTATCATTTTTGCGGTCGTGTGCATGGCTTTGAGCGGTCTTTTTTTGTGGCTGGCGCAGAAGGGAATCCCCATCGGCACCGCCTATGCGGTATGGACCGGCATTGGCGCCGCCGGGACGTTCCTGATTGGGATCGTTTTTTTCCATGATCCGGCCGGGATGATGCGGATATTGTGTTTTTTACTGATTGTGATCGGGGTAGCCGGACTGAAAATGACCGGTTAAAAAGCAGCTTAATACGGCTCGGTGGTTTTATTTCTGTTGAATTAACCGCCTCCGGCGTATTCGCCGGAGGCGGTATGAGTCTTAGTAATTAACCTTATCGATGCCTTTCAGCCCCAAAATCTTTCGTGCTTCGTTCGGCGTAGCCGGGGCCACTCCCAATTCCTTGGCAATACGCACCATCTTTGCTACCTGTTCAGCGCTCGCCTTGGCCATCTGGCCTTTTTCGATATAGAGATTGTCTTCCAGCCCGACGCGGATGTTTCCGCCGATAATCATGGACTGCGTGCAAATGGAAAACTGGGCGCGGCCGGCGACACATACGGAGAAAACGAAATCACCGATTTGTCTGCGGGCGTAGTCCGCCAGGAACATCAGGTTTTCGGGGCTGGGGGTCATGCCGCCCAGAACACCAAGAACAAACTGAATGTAAACAGGCTTTTTAATGTAACCGGCATTGATCATGAATGCAACATTGTTAATCATTCCGGCATCGTAAACTTCAAATTCCGGCTTTGTGCCGTTTTCCGTGAAAATCCGGCAATATTCCTTCATGGACTTGAAGGTATTGGGAAAAATGAAATCTTCCGAAAAGGCCAGGTATTGTTTTTCCCATTCATGCTTCCATTCCTTGTACCTGGCCAGCGCCGGGAATAAAGCGAAGTTTACGGAGCCGGCGTTGAAAGAGCCGAGTTCCGGTTTTAAAAGAGCAATCGGTGCCACGCGCTGTTCGACGCTCATGCCCAAGCCGCCGCCCGTGGTGATGCAAATTACCACGTCACAGCGTTTCTTAATGCTGCTGACAATTTCCTTCATCATATTGACATCGGCGAGCGGCTGGCCGGTTTCCGGGTTGCGCGTATGAATGTGGACGACGGAAGCACCAGCTTCGTAAGCCTTTACGGCATCATCGGCGATTTGTTGGGGTGTGATCGGCAGATAAGGTGACATTGTCGGCGTGTGAATACTTCCGGTTATTGCCGCTGTGATAACTACTTTTTCATTCATATATATTCCTCCTGAAATTGCATAAAGTTGGTTGTTCCGGCTTTTGTTCTTTGTCCGAGCAAAAACCGATGGCGAAAATTTATTTTTTCGGATTCGGATTTAGGAAATCCGGATCTTGAAATTCGGGATTAGGATAGCTGTAGAATCCCTTTCCTGTCTTTACTCCCAGTTCTCCTCTCTTTATTTTTTCCTTCAGCGCCTCGGGCGGCTTGTCCTTGGGGTCTTTCGAATCGTTGTAGTAAACCATCTCGATGTCATATACCACATCCAGCCCGATGGAATCCATTAACGCGAAAGGTCCGAAAGGCATTTTGGTAAAAATACGCCACGCTCGGTCCATGTCGCGGAAATCGGCATAACCGTTTCCCCACATGAAAAGAGTTTGTTTTTTAACGGCCCGCCAGACATTGTTGAAAACGAAGCCGAGAATCTCTTTTTTTACGATCAGGGGAATGAATCCCAGGGAGCGGATCCATTCCTCGCCTTTTTTCATGACTTCCGGCAGCGTTTTCTTACCTGCGGCCAGATCGGTCATGTTCATCCCCTGCAAGGGGAGGTAAAAATGGGTGTTAATGCATTTTTCCGGCCGGCCGCTGCTGTCTTCGAACCTGGATATCGGCATCGAAGAACTGTTAGAGGCGAGAATTGCTTTTTCCGGAGCGTTATCACCAATCATTTTAAAGACCTTGCGCTTGAGTTCCAGTTCTTCAAATACGGCTTCCACGACCAAATCCGCGTCTTTGAGGGCAACAGCGGGATCCGTGGAAAAGGCAATACTATTTTTTAAAGCATCCCATTTTTCCCAGGGGATAATGGGGTTTATTTTTTTGTTTTTGAAATCGGTGGTTAAACGGGCATATGTATCATCAAAGGCGGAAGCTTTGGTGTCATACACAGTTACTTTATAACCGGAATTTGCCGAAAGTAGAGCGATCTGGGTACCCAGAAAACCGGCTCCGACAACGCAGACATTGTTAAATGGATTTTTCATTATGGCTCCTTTCCTTCATCTGTTAATAGTCAATCGAAACATTCCTGATAACCTGAGGTCATAATTGAATGTTATGAAAATAAAGTACATCATAATGGAGCGGGGTGCAACGGTTTTCTGTGTGCAGATAGTCGGCTGCGCAGAAAAAATCTGGCTGTAAAAAAATCAGTGCAATGCTTCCCCGCGGACGGATACGGAAGTGTGAAGAATGGTCACATCGCTATCCTGCTGATAATTTTATTGAAATAAATAAAGTATGTCTGACGGGTGATGAAGGTTATGTCTTTACATGTTTTGTGCTGAGTGCTATAAAGAGCACATATTATGCATGGCGAAAAGCGGCAGCGATGAAACTAAGGAAAAGAACAATAATAATATTAGCGTTTTTAATCGTTTTCTTTGCCGTAATCATCATTGTAAAAAATATAGGTGATAAACCTAAAAATGTGCTAAAGATATTGCCGGATCATATTGATCTGCAAATTAAAGATTTCGTCTATACGGAAGTCGGCGCAGCAAACTCCAAGTGGGAAGTAAAAGCTCAGACTGCCCAATATCACAAAAAGCAAAATCTTGTATTATTTGACAAGGTTCAAATAAAATTGACGACTGAAGAAAAAAAAGTATATGTAATGACCGGGGACAATGGTCAAATGCTTACCGACAAGAAAGATCTTGAAATAAAAGGGAATGTCGTCATTGTTTCCGAATCGGGTGATCGTTTTACCACCGAATATCTCAAGTATTCCGAATCGGAAAAGAAATTCTATACCGATGCCCCGGTAAGCATGGAAAATGAAAAGATGAAAATAAAGGGTAAAGGACTTACTCTTTTCATGAATACCGGAGAATTGAATCTCCGTTCCGCAGTGAAAGCGAAAATAAATTAATCGGGAAACGGAATGATA
>CAYYBK010000194.1:0-4233 GCA_964470015.1 uncultured Syntrophales bacterium | reverse complement strand
AACAAACACCAGCAAATTATCGGATAGCAACAGGTTTCAGGACAAAGACATGCGGGAAATATGGAGCAGCCGTAATGCTAAGAAGTAAATCAATAGCCGTTGTTGTTCCGGCGTATAATGAAGCGAGACAGATCAGACAGGTTTTGGAAACAATGCCTGATTTCGTCGATCGCATCGTTGTCGTAAACGACCATTCTAATGACGAAACAGAAGCTGTTGTTCGCGAATATATAAATAAGGATGACTTCCCGGCGCCCATTATAAATAATGTTCCGGTCCGGGTATCCGAAAATAAATACGATCGGGCCGAGCAGGTGCTGCAAGAGCAGAAACAGGCGGATATAAAATATTTCGCCGCGTCACAAACAGCAAATACCAAACCGGAATCAGACCGCATTATCCTTATCAATAATCTAAAGAACTGCGGGGTCGGAGCAGCCATCGCCCGCGGGTATAAGTGGTGTCTTGATCACCATATCGACTGCACGGCCGTTATGGCCGGCGACGGCCAGAAGGACCCCGCCGAACTGGAATCAATCTGCCTGCCGGTGGTTGCAGAAGATGTCGATTATGTCAAAGGCAATCGCCTGATTCACGGCAGCGCCCGGCTGGTCATCCCTAAAACACGCTTTATCGGCAATTCCATTCTGTCCATATTAACCAAAATAGCATCCGGTTATTGGCACGTATCGGACACCCAAACAGGATATACCGCCATATCCCTATCCGCTTTAGATGCAATCAGGCTGCATGATATTTATAAAAGATACGGTATGCCCAATGACATGCTGGTTAAACTCAACATTGCTTTCTGTACATTGAAAGAGGTGAAAATCAAGCCGGTATATAACATCGGGGAAAGCTCGAAGATGAAAGTGACAAAAGTGATCCCGCGGATCGCCTGGCTTTTGTTTAAATCATTTTTTAAGAGATTATGGATTAAATATCTGTTCCGCGACTTCCATCCTCTTTTCCTGCTCTACCATTTTTCTTTTATTTTAGGCGCTTGCTCCATACCTTACGCAATTAAAATATTATCAATAATCATAGCCGGCGGATCAGTATCACCGGCGACAATGCTCGCCTTTTTCTTCCTGTTCACAAGCAGCTTTCAATCGCTTTTATTCGCCATGTGGATGGATATTCAGGATAATGAAAGACTTTACAAGTCCTAACAGAGGTATCTGAAAAAAAATATTAACGGAAAGCCATAATTATGAAGAAAACAAAGGAACCTGCCGTTGCGGTTATCGGCGCCGGCTACTGGGGAAAAAATTTAATCCGGAATTTTTTTAATTTAAAAGCATTGAAAGCGGTCTGCGACAGAAACAGTGATGCCCTGCTCCCGTTGCGGGAACTTTACCCGTCTTGCGATATCGTTTCTTCATTGAAAGATGTTCTTGCCCGCAACGACATTAACGGCATTGTCGTTGCCACTCCGGCGGAAACTCATTTCATATTGGCCCGGGAGGCGCTTCTGTCCGGCAAACATGTATTTGTGGAAAAACCCCTGACGCTATACGAAGAGGAAGCAAAAGAACTCATCGATCTCGCCCAAAAAAAATCTCTGGTATTAATGGTCGGTCATCTCCTGCAATATCATCCGGTATTTACCGTATTAAAAGAATTTGTTTCCCATGGCGATCTGGGCAGGATTAATTACATTTATTCCCACCGTTTGAATCTGGGAAAAATCAGGCGGGAGGAAAACATATTGTGGTCTTTTGCTCCGCATGATATTTCGATGATCCTCGCCCTCGCCGGTGAAGTGCCGGAGAGCATCATGGCAACGGGCGGCAATTACCTTCATAAGAAAATTGCCGACGTAACCACCACTCATTTGGAATTTTCATCGGGGCTTAAAGCCCATATTTTCGTTTCCTGGCTGCATCCCTTCAAAGACCAGAAACTGGTGGTCGTCGGTGATCGCAAAATGGCTGTTTTCGACGATACTCTGCCCTGGGAAGAAAAATTGCTCATCTACCCCCACCAGGTGAAGTGGGAAAACAATCTGCCCGTTCCCACCCGCGGAACAGCGGAGAAGATTTCCATCCCTTATGCGGAGCCTCTTAAGATGGAATGTGAGCACTTTCTCCGTTGCATTGAAAACAATTTGCAGCCGCTGACCAACGGCGAGGAAGGCCTGCGCGTTCTCCGTGTTTTAAACACGGCGGAAAGCTCCCTGAACAATAACGGCTTGAAAATCAGTTTAAAAAATAATGCAGCCCTTTCTGAACGGACAAAAGCTGATTATTACATAAATCCCACCGCCCAGGTGGATGACGCCGTGAAAATCGGCGCCGGAACAAAAATATGGCATTTTTCACACCTGATCACCGGCAGCCAGATCGGGGAGAACTGCTCCATCGGCCAAAACGTGGTCATCGGCCCTGATGTCGTCATCGGCAACGGCTGCAAAATCCAGAACAACGTTTCCATCTACAAGGGCGTAAAACTGGAGGACTTTGTTTTCTGCGGTCCTTCCGCCGTCTTTACAAATGTCATTAATCCGCGCGCCGCAATCAGCAGAATGTCGGAACTCAAACCGACACTGGTTAAAAAAGGCGCCAGCCTCGGCGCCAACTGCACCATTGTCTGCGGTCATACGATCGGCAGTTACGCTTTCATCGCCGCCGGCGCGGTAATAACAAAAGATGTTCCCGATTACGCCCTGATGGCGGGAAATCCGGCCCGGCAAAAAGGATGGATTTGTCAATGCGGCAACAAACTGAACGCTAAGTACCGCTGTCCGCAATGCGGCAAGAAATATAAAATAAAAGCCAACCAAGGATTGCAGATAACAACATGAATCTACTGCTGATAACGAGCAGTTTCCCGCAAAACGGCCTTATTAGCGGTGTATTTATTCCTGATACAATACGCGCGCTTAACGGTCTGGGGGTTTCCGTGCATGTCCTCACGCAGAACTGCTTTGGTTCCGGGTCAGCAACGACTGAATTATGGCCCGGATGCCGCGTCACCTATTTTGGCTGGACAAAGGGAAGCACGCCTCTTGTTTCCCTAATGCAAACCGGCACGGGCGTTTTATCTGCTTTTCAATACATAATCAAAGCCGTTTCCGCCGGGCTGGTCATTTGCCGTGAGCGGCAGCCGGATGTAATTTTTGCCGAATGGCTTATACCGGCCGGTTTTATCGCCCGCATTTTATCGGCATTGACAAAAACACCATACTGTTGCCGTGCTTTGGGTTCCGACGTTTATGTAGCCGCCGAAAACAGCCTGTTGCGGCCGATTATTAAACATGTGGCACAGCACAGTTCGCTTCTCTTTGCCGACGGGTTCGATCTCTGCCGGAAGACCACGGCGCTGGCCGAAGGCCGGGAATGTTATTTCGCGGCGACAGCCCGGAAGCTGGCAAGCAAAAGATCTGATTTTGCAACTTATGACGATGCCGGATTTTTCACATTTTGCAGTGTAGGACGTCTGCATCACGTCAAAGGCTTCGATGTTTTAATTAAGGTTTGTTCCGCCCTGCGGGGAAAAAAGATTGATTTCAGATGTTATATTGTCGGTGCGGGGGAAGAAAAGGAGCATCTTGCAAAATTGATCGAAGATGCGGATTTGCAGCATAAAGTTATTTTAACAGGAAGACTCGAGGATGGAGATATCAGTTTTCTCCTGCGGCATGTGGATTGCGTTGTCATTCCTTCCCGCAGTGAAAGTATCCCGCTAATTTTATCGGAGGCCGTCAGCGCCATGAAACCACTGGTGGTTACCGACGTTGGCGATATGGGGTATATCGCCGAGAAATATAATTTGGGATATGTTGTTCCGGCCGGCGATCCGCAGAGTCTTGCCGACGCCCTGATAAAAATGAGCGATACGAGGTCGCGGGCAATATTTTACGACTCGCAGCGCTATAATGAAGTCGCCTCGATCTTATCGGTAGAGGCCGGGTCAAAAGTAATCTTTGACAAAATTGATGAACTCATAAAAGATAGAGGGTTGAATAAATCTATAACGCGAGGTAAGCCAACGTGAGCGGCAAAAAAATTTTAGTAACCGGCGCCGGCGGTTTTATCGGCAGTCATCTTGCCGAAAGATTGACCGCGTCGGGACATCAGATCCGCGCTTTTGTTCATTACAACTCCAGGAGCAGCTGGGGATGGCTGGAAAATTCCTCCCGTCTCCGGGATGTGGAAATTTATTCCGGCGATATCCGCGATTTCGATGCGGTCCGAAATGCCATGAAAGACTGCCGGGAAGTCTATC
>CAYYBK010000193.1:0-4244 GCA_964470015.1 uncultured Syntrophales bacterium | reverse complement strand
TGTCGAAGGAATCGCTTCCATGCGCGGTGCAGTTGAAGGGTCTATCTGTGCGCTGATTCTGACTCAGGACGGTATTTATGCGGCACGCGACAAGTTCGGACGCTTCCCTCTGGCGATCGGGAAAAAGAAGGGATCAAACGGCAAATCATTCGTTGTGGCAACGGAAGCAAGCTCATTTGAAAATCTGGGCTATGAACTTGTCCGGTTTATCGGCCCCGGAGAAATTTCGTTGATTTCTCAAGAAGGTTTCCGGCAGATGAAACCGGAGGGAAATGTTAAGAAGATATGCTCCTTTTTATGGATTTATACAGGGTATCCTTCTTCGATTTACGACGGGATAAGCGTGGAGAATACACGGGAGCGCTGTGGGCGTTACTTGGCGAAACGCGACAATGTCGAAGCTGATTTTGTTTCCGGTATTCCGGATTCGGGTGTCGGCCATGCGATCGGATATGCGATGGAATCGGGCATTCCCTTCCGCCGCTGTCTGGTAAAATACACTCCCGGCTACGGACGAAGCTATACGCCGCCACTGCAGGAGATAAGAGACCTGGTGGCGACGATGAAGCTTAGCGCGGTGCGCGAAGTCATTCAAGGCAACCGCATGGTTATCTGCGATGACTCCATTGTGCGCGGTACACAGCTGAAGAACTACACGGTAAAAAAATTGTGGGATAACGGAGCCAGAGAAATACATATCCGCCCTGCTTGTCCACCGCTGATGTTTCCCTGCATCTATGCATCTACGACCAGATCTTCGGCGGAACTGGCCTGCCGGAAAGCGATCAGGGTGCTGGAGGGAAGGGAGCTGGAGAATCTGGAGGAGTACATGGATCGGTCTTCAGCCAAGCACGCGAAAATGATAGAATGGATTCGTCGGGATTTGAATATAACTTCCCTGAAATATCTGGAAATTGAAGACATGATTGCCGCCATCGGTCTTCCTGCTGATCAATTATGCCTGCACTGCTGGCAGGGTAAATAAATCAAATTTTTTTCATATTATCTGGTTTTCATTCGTTAGTTCGGCAAATTATCCGTTGCCGGATGATTTGCGTCGTGTTATAAATTTTAATACGGTGCACTGGTAAAAGTTGGGGGATATGGAGACTCTTTCGGGAATAAAAAGAAGGAAGACGAGAAAAATAAGCTTAGGCGGCCTGATCATCGGCGGCGATGCCCCGATTGCCGTTCAATCCATGACGAACACCAATACGTGTGATGTAGAAGCAACTGTTGCCCAGATTAAATCCCTGGAAGAGGCCGGGTGCGAGATTGTCCGTATTGCCGTGCCGGATCAGGAGGCGGTAAGCAAAATCCCGGAAATAAAGAAAAGAATCAATCTGCCCTTGATTGCCGATATTCATTTTCATTATCAGCTGGCCGTGGAAGCCATGAAACATGGTGTTGACGGTATCAGGATTAATCCGGGCAATATGGCCGGAGACAAAATCAGGGAAATAATAAAGACAGCCAAAGAACGGGATGTTGTGATCCGGATTGGAGTAAATGCCGGCTCGCTGCAGAAAGATATGGTGCTGCAATACGGAGGTGTTACGGCCGAAGCGCTCGCCATGAGTGCCTTGAAAAGTATCGAACTCTTTGAGGAGGAAAACTTCGACCGGATAAAGCTATCATTGAAATCATCCGACGTACCCGTGATGATCGAAGCATACCGGAGCATTGCGGAAAAGACAGATTATCCCTTGCATCTGGGAGTAACGGAGGCGGGAACACTGGTTGATGCGGCGATCAAATCGGCGTTGGGCATTGGAACTTTACTCTATCAGGGCATCGGGGATACCATCAGGATATCAGTGACCGGAGATCCGGTTATGGAAATTCCGGTTGCTTACGGAATTTTGCGTTCCCTGAAGATAAGAAGAGTCGGTCCCGAAATTGTTTCCTGTCCCACCTGCGGCCGCTGTCAGATAAATCTTTTAGATCTGACTGAAAAAATGGAAAAGGCGCTGGCGGGAAGAAAGGAATATCTGAAAATAGCATTGATGGGATGCGTTGTGAATGGTCCCGGCGAAGCCGCAGATGCAGATATCGGCATTGCCGGTGGCAAAGGTTTCGGCATGCTCTTTAAAAAGGGTGTGTCCGCGAAAAGAGTTAATGAGAGGGACTTTATTCCTGTTTTGCTGGAAGAGATTGATTCCCTGCTGGCAGAAAGAAAGGAGAGTTAATGCATTATTCAGAGATGTTCCTGCCCACCGGAAGAGAGATACCTTCCGACGCCGAAGTGATAAGCCACCAGCTGATGATCAGGGCAGGGATGATCAGAAAATTAACAAGTGGCATCTATTCATACTTGCCTCTCGGGTATCGGGTTATCCGTAAAGTGGAGCAAATTGTTCGCGAGGAAATGAATAAGGCCGGAGCGCAGGAAGTTTACATGCCGATGGTTCAGCCGGCGGAACTATGGCAGGAATCGGGCCGCTGGGAATATTACGGTAAGGAATTGCTCCGGTTTCGCGACCGCCATGAACGGCAATATTGCCTGGGGCCAACGCATGAGGAAGTTATTACCGATCTGGTGCGCAATGACGTCAAGACTTACCGTCAGTTGCCCCGCAACCTCTATCAAATCCAGACAAAATTCCGTGATGAAGTCCGCCCGCGTTTCGGCGTGATGCGTTGCCGGGAATTCGGGATGAAAGATGCCTATAGTTTTGATGCCGACGAGGCCGGTGCGGAAATAAGTTATGAGAAAATGTTTACCGCCTACAATAATATCTTCCGGCGCTGCGGTTTGAGATTCCGTCCCGTGGAAGCCGATTCCGGCAGCATTGGCGGTAAGTATTCGCATGAATTCATGGTCATGGCCGAGTCAGGCGAGGATGCCATGGTTGTATGTGATAAATGCAGTTATGCCGCCAATCTGGAAAAGGCGGAGATTGTCCGTCCGGAGAAAAAGGGCGGGTTGGATAAAAATTGGCTGCCTCTCGAGAGTGTTCATACCCCCGATGTACGGACAATCGAAGAAGTGAGTGCTTTTTTAAAAATAAGCCCCCGGGAAATCGTGAAAACGTTAATCTTTAATGCGGATGGCGAACCATGGGCGGTGCTGATCCGTGGTGATCAGGAAGTAAATGAGATTAAAGTGAAGAATTATCTGGGCGCGAACGAACTGGAACTCGCTGCCGATGAATTGATCTTGAAAGCTACCGGCGCGCCGCGTGGTTTTGCCGGAGCGGTAAAAATTAAGGCGAAAGTGGTTGCCGACTATTCCGTGATGAACATGGTTAATTTTGTCACCGGCGCCAATAAGGAAGATTATCATCTGAAGAACGTCAATATCGGGCGCGACTTTGCCGTGGAGGCTTTTGCCGACCTGCGTGTTGTTGAAAAAAATGATCAATGCCCGCGCTGCGGCGGAGGCATGCAATTTGTCCGTGGTATTGAAGTAGGCCATGTGTTCAAACTGGGGACGAAATACAGCAAATCTCTTAATGCGGTTTACCTGGACAAGGACGGCCGGGAAAAAATAATGGTCATGGGCTGCTATGGAATCGGCATCGGCAGAACAGTTGCCGCCTGCATTGAACAGAATAACGACGCAAACGGCATTGTCTGGCCCATGCCGCTTGCCCCTTATCAGGTCATCATTACGCCTGTGAATGTAAAAGAGGGCGACGTTCTGCACACGTCCGAGAAAATTTATCAGGAACTGCTGGCTGAAAATATAGAGGTGATTTTAGACGACCGCGATGAAAGGGCGGGTGTAAAATTCAAAGATGCCGACTTAATCGGTATCCCGTTGAGAGTCACCGTCGGCCAAAAAAACCTTGTGCAGCAGAATGTAGAGCTGAAAGATAGAAAATCCGGCGAAACAAGAATTTATCACCTGCGTGATATAGTCGCTGAAATCAAAAAAATCATTGCCGAAAGTTTAAATCCGCCTGGGCATCATCCGCCGGAAACTTGAATTAACTGGGAAGTTTCATGTTAAGAATTACCGACATTCTCGATAACGCCCAATCTTACCTTCCTTCCGAAGATCTGGAAATGATCGAGAAAGCTTACATTTATTCGGCGACGGTGCATCAGGGACAGGTAAGGCTGTCCGGAGAGCCTTATCTTACTCATCCGATGGAAGTGGCTGGTATTCTTGTCGACATGAAGCTCGATGCCGCAACCATCATCAGCGGTCTATTGCACGATACTGTCGAAGACACTTTAACCACCCAGGAACAAATCGAAGAAGAATTCGGCAAGGATGTCGCTTTTCTGGTCGGCGG
>CAYYBK010000192.1:0-4274 GCA_964470015.1 uncultured Syntrophales bacterium | reverse complement strand
CTGTAATAAATCAGAACAACCCGCACGGATTAAATTACTGACCAACAGGGGGCAAATATGAACGGCAATTATCCTTTCTTTCAGCTGGAAAAATTTCCGGAAAATAAAACAGCGATCTTGTATTTCAACAGACCGGAGAAACTGAACGCGATGAGCTGGAATTTCTGGCGTGATCTGCCGGCCGTCATCAGGGAAATCGAAGCGGATCAGGATATCGTTGCCGTGGTCATTGCCGGCCGCGGAAAATCCTTTACCGTCGGCCTGGACGTCATCGATTTCCTCGTGAATAATGCAGAAACTCTTTCCTCCGCCACTGTCGAAGCGCGGGAGCGGCTGCTGAAACTGATTTTGCTGATGCAGCAGGGATTCCGCGCCATCGCTGCCGGAGAAAAAATCTACATCGCCGCCATTCATAATTACTGCATCGGCGCCGGGCTGGATATCGCCGTCGCCTGCGACCTGCGCCTGGCTACCGCCGACGCCGTTTTCTCTTTACGGGAAACAAAAATCGCCATCGTCGCCGACATGGGGTCCTTAAACCGGCTGCCGCTGATCATCGGGCACGGCAATGCCAGGCTCATGGCCTATACGGGAAGAAATATTCCGGCAAGTCAGGCCTTGAGTATGGGGCTGGTAAATGAAATATACGAAAACCAGGAACTCCTCATCGCCGGAGCTTCCAGACTTGCCGGCGAGATAGCAGCCAATTCGGCGGCGGCCGTGCGGGGGACAAAAAAGATGCTTCATTTTATGGAAAGCCACAGCCCGGATGAGGGCCTGGATTACGTGGCCGCCTGGAACGCCGCTTTCCTGAACATGCAGGAAATCGAAAAAGCAATAAGGGCCGCTCTGAAGAATAAATAATTGTTTCTTGTCATCTCCGGCTTTTTTTGTTAGCTTGCAGCCGGTTTTCCACAACCGGTGGTTTTTTCCGGAAAATTTAATAACCATTTATAGGATAAGCCCATGATGAAAAAACAGGACGCAGTCAACCGCGCCCGGCAAGTTTTGAAAATTGAAGCACAGAGCATTCTCCGTCTGGTCGATAAGATCGATAAAAATTTTTCCCGCGCTGTTGACCTGATTTATAAGTCAAAAGGGCGGGTAATTATTACCGGGATCGGCAAATCCGGCCTGATCGGCCATAAGATCGCCGCCACGCTGACGAGTACGGGAACGCAGGCCATGTTTCTGCATCCGGTGGAGGGGATTCACGGCGATCTGGGCATCGTCACCACGGAAGATGTTCTCTTGGCCATTTCCAACAGCGGAGAAACACGCGAACTCATGCCGATTATCAGTTCCGTCCGGCACATCGGGGCTCCGGTCATCGCCTTTACCGGAAACATGACTTCCAGCCTGGCCAAGGCAAGTGACATCGTCATCGATGTTTCCGTCGAAAAAGAAGCCTGTCCTTTCGGCCTCGCGCCGACATCGAGCTCGACGGCGGCGCTGGCGATGGGCGATGCGCTGGCGATTGCGCTTATCGACAAAAGAAATTTCCGGGAAAATGATTTTTACAAGTTTCATCCCGGCGGCAGTCTGGGATCGAGATTGAAAGCCACCGTCGGCGACGTCATGATTGTCGGCAAGCAGATTCCACAGGTAATGACCGGCGTCGGCGTCCACGAAGCCATCAAGGAAATTGATCGTAAAAATGTGGGCTTTGTGCTGGTTACGGATAAAAAGAATAAACTCATCGGAATACTGACCGACGGCGATGTCCGCCGCCTGATCAGCAGAAATATCCCCATCGACGGCAAAACCATCGACAGCCTGATGACGCATCACCCCAAGACGATAGACGAAACAGCTTCGCTGGCCGAAACAATCGAACATATGCAGAAAAATGAAATAACGGCTTTAGCCGTGATCAACAGGAAGAAGGAACTCAAAGGTTATCTGCACCTGCATGATATTCTGGGCCGGGGCGGCTCGGTCAATATTTCCTTGACCTATTAGAAACAGGGAATGCTCGATGGCTCTCTATGAATTTGATGGCAAAAGACCGCAGGTGCCGGCTGATTCCTTTGTTCATCCCGCAGCGTCATTAATAGGCGACGTTCGGCTCGGTCACGAATGCTGGATCGCCCCCGGTGTTTCCATCCGGGCGGAATTCGGCCCGGTGGCAATCGGCAGCCGTTCCAATATCCAGGACAATTCCGTCATTCACGTCAATCCGCAGGAACAAGTAATAATCGAAGAAGACGTTACGATTGCGCATGGCGTAATTCTCCATGATGTTCATATCAAATCACGCTGTATAATCGGCATGGGAGCAATAATGCTGTTTGGCGTCTTTTGTGAAGAAGATGTCATCGTCGCCGCCGGCTCCTTCGTCCCCAAAGGCATGCACATTCCCGCCGGCAAGCTTGTTTCCGGCAATCCGGCGGAAATCATCCGCAATCTGTCGGAAAGGCAGAAAGCGGCAATGCACGATGGAATAAATATCTACCGCGAGCTCTGCACAAAATACCTGGCCACCATGAAGAAAATTGATTGATTACCGCCGGCAAGCTAACGATAAAATATTCATTCCTGACTATTAGTATTTTCCTCATACTATCCCAATAATAACTTAATATTGATTACTGCATCCATTTTCTACTATTATCCGGAAAAAAGAAGAGTGGATTCATGAACGCCCCTGCACAAAACGACCCTGCCTTCGATAAAATTACCGCCGCCACGCTTCACTTATTGCAGATAACTGCCGGACCATGGATCGCCATGTGGAAACAGAAGCTCCCATCCGGAAAGGCAATGGATGGCCCCCTCACCGCTGCGTGCCAACGGTTATTGCCTTCACGGTCCGGCAGTTTCACCAGCCAGCAAGCGTCAACGCTGGAAATACTGGCCGCCGGGATGGAAGAACATGCCGCTGACCTATACCCGGAAGAAAAGAAGATATATTCCTATTTGACCGCATCCTGGCTCGCCTTTACCCGGGAAATCCTCGGCATCGTTCAAGCGGGTATGCGGAAGAATAAAAATCACCAGGACATTTTGCATCTTTGCCGGGAAGCAGCCATCACCTATTGCCGTTTATGCCGGGATTTTATCGCCGGCGAATGCCGCCGCATCCAGCGCCCTTATGACCGGAGCGAAACAAAGATGAAAACAAATATTAACGAAAACCAGCCCTGACATTAATTGCAGGAAATAAAAACCGGTTTTTTCGTTGGCTTTAATTACAGGATTCATGACGGGAACGTGAATAAAACCTTAACATGATCAAGAACAAACGTATTATTTATTCCCGCGACGACCGGCAGCGGAAGATGGCCGCCAGAAAACACATTCTTGACATTTATTCGTCCCGGGCGCACAAGAATAAATACATCCCGGGTAAAGTTGGCCGGGCAGAAGTTTCTTTTGCACGGCACGGATTAAAATCTTGCCGGCAAAATATGTTCTATTCTCCCCGGCCGGCAATAACGGATTCAGATTCGGGAAATGTAAAAGAATTATATAACGGAAAAATCGACAGGCAGATTAGCTTAATGTCTTCGCCTTAAGACAAAACGCCTGCTTTTTGAAAAATCATTTTGCCGAAGCGTATGATGAATCAACGAGATTTATTTAAATATTTTTCACAAAGCCCCATACCGGCCTGCCTGACTACAAAAGAAGAAGGCCGTTTTATCGACGTCAGCAAGTCCTTTCTGCAGCTCTTCGAATTCAAATATAAAGACGTCATCGGCAATACCTCCACAAAGGCGGGGATAATCACGGAGAAGCAGCGCGCCGGCCTCATCAGTAAACTTAAGAACTATCGTCATTGCGAGAACATCGAACTCACGCTAAAATCGAAAAAAGGGAAATCACTGCACGTCCTCTTAAGCCCAATATTCATCCCGCAAAAAAAAGAAGATTGCATCTTATTCCTGGTGCATGACATTACCGAGCGCAAGCTCTTCGAGGAAAAACTGCGCAAAAACGAACTGCTGCTGCAGGCGACACAAAAATTGACTAAAGCCGGCGGCTGGGAGTGGGATGTATCCGCGCAGGAAATGGCCTGGACGGATGAAACCTACACTATTCATGATCTAGAAAGAAGTGAAATCCCGTCGGGATCACAACAACTCATCGCCAAAAGTATTGAATGCTATCTTCCGGAAGACCGATCTGTCATTCTCGAAGCATTCCGGCGTTGCGCGGAATACGGTGAACCATATGATCTGGAAATGCCTTTGACCACCTTCAAGGGGCGTCATCTCTGGATACGTACGGCAGCAAAAGCCATAAAAGTTGACGGCGAAGTCAACCGGGTC
>CAYYBK010000191.1:0-4288 GCA_964470015.1 uncultured Syntrophales bacterium | reverse complement strand
ACGATTTAGGACAAATTCGTGGGTACCTTTGCCCGCCGAGTAAACCATGGTGATCAGCGGTCCGTAAGTCATGTAAAGAGCCGCCACCATCGACTTCTTGCCGATACCAAAGACGGATTCCCGGTGAATACCGATAATCGTGCCGATGGCCAGATTGGTTTCCACGAGAGATGAACCGTCCAGCGGGTCGGCCGTAACAATATATTTTTCGGCGCCGGAACCAATCTTGATTATTGTTTCCTGTTCTTCCGATGCATATTCCCGGACAAACCCGGAGAACTGGAGCTGATTTTTCAGAATTTCATCGGCGCTGCGATCCAGGGAAAGCTGTTCTTCACCGTAAACATTTTTGAACCCGGCCAGTTTGCGGTTGGCTTCATGAATTTTCGCGGAAATATATTTGCCGACTACGGCAATCTGCCAGATCAGGCGGCGCAATTCGACCTCAACCCCGGCCATCCACATATGTCGCCTCAGATCAATAATATTTTTTGTATAATCGCCTATCCCTTCCCCCATCTTTCCTCCTCAAGATTGCTGTAATCAGCTGTTTTTGAAAATACCCGGTTAATGCAGTAAGTTCTTCATTTACGGGAAAATCAGTTATTGTTCTTTGTCATAACTTTATCCAATACTTTTTCCAGGTCATCCAGCGCATATGGTTTAATTATTGCTCCGGCAAAACCGTACCTCCAATATTCTTCAATCACCGGATCATTAACATATCCGCTGGAAATAATCGCTTTTACTTCCGGATACGCCGCCAGCCATTTGCGGATTGCCATTTCGCCCCCTACATCCCCGCGCATCGTTAAATCAATAAATATCAGGGAAAAAGGATGACCGGATTTTTTTGCTTTGCCGTAAATATCGAGAGCATCTTCATGGTGCTGGGCGGTAACAACTTCATAACCAAGATGAACGAGCATACGGCTCGTTACATCCAGTAAAATCTGCTCATCATCAATCAAAAGTATTTTACGTTGATCCTTCGTTTTCACCTTTCTTTCTTTTTTCAGCCTGTCCTTACCGTCTTCTTCACCTACCGCCGGGATATACACGGTAAAAACAGTACCCGCACCGGGGATGGAATGAACATTGATCAATCCCTCATGGTTCTTAATGATGGAATAACAAATTGCCAGACCCAATCCCATTCCTTTTATGTTGCCCAGTTGCTTGGTAGTGAAATACGGGTCAAAAAGTTTCTTCATGTGCGTTGCGGGAATCCCCACGCCATGATCCTTTACATACCATTTAACATAATTACCGGCAAGAAGCGGTGATGACTGAGTTGCGCCTATTGTTTCGTTTTGCGCACCGATTTCAATAATTCCGCCGTCCGGCATTGCTTCCGCGGCGTTGTTTACCAGATAATGAACAACCTGCTGCATTTGCCCTTCATCAATTTGTGCGGCCCAGAGACCTTCAGTAAAATTAAATGTACACCGGACATTCTTTCCGCTCACGGCAAAATTCGCCGCATCCTGGAGTATTTTGGCAAGCGAAGACGTTTTCCTTAAAAGACTGCCCCCGCGCGAATAGGTAAGCAGCCTTTTGGTTAAAGCCTTCGCTTTTATGCAATGTTCCTCGGCACGGGCAAGCCTCTCGGAAAGCATATCCGGTGATTTCGCTTCTATCTTGGCCAAAGAAATCGAACCGAGAATGGCGGTTAAAATATTGTTGAAGTCATGGGCGATACCGCCGGCCAGGAGACCGATGGCTTCCAGTTTCTGCGCTTTGGCCAGTTCTTTTTCCATAAATCTGCGTTCCGTTATATCCCTCCCCAGCGCCTCGAGATAAACGGGTTTGCCGCTATGCTCCCTTGCGGCAACTGCGGCAAATTCCATCATTACGGTCCGCCCGTCTTTCGCCGTTATTCCCAGAACTACATTTTTGACGTAATCTTTGCCGCCTTTTATCTCCGCCAACACCCGGAGCCAAGCGGGGAAATATTCCGGGAGAACAAATTTCGCATAGAGGTCAGTATCGGTGAGATAATCAGCCAGAGAATAGCCGAGAATCTTTTCCGCCGCTTCATTAATATATACTATTTTGCCATCGTCGATTCGCGTTCTGAAGATTGCATCGTCGGCATAGCTGGTAAGTTTTTTATAAATATCCTGAATTTCGGTTGCTTCATCCCGGGCGCGGGCAAAAGCCGTAATATCATAAAAAGCAGCCGACACACCGGCAATATTACCGCTGTCATCATGGTAGGGAGCCGCGTGAATGGACAGTGTAAGACTTCTGCCGCCATTGATTCCCAACACGCATTCTTTGCCGGTAACGGAACGGCCCGTCTTTATTATATCGCCAATTATCGTATTGACGTCCTCCCGGTAACACGTCCCCTCCTGCGGCAAGAAATACCATGGCAATTCCTTGCAGCAGCACCCGACAATCTGACTGCGCCCGAGACCAAGCATTTTTTCCAGGGCTTTATTAATGAAGGTTACTTTTCCCGCTTGATCAAAAATAATAATCCCTTCCGGAATCGTTTCCGTTAAATGCCGGAGCCGGGCTTCGCCGTTTCTCAAAAGCATTACCGTCTGTTCTAAATCATCTATTTTGTCTTGCAGCTCTTCCAAGGAAGATATTATTTTCATTGTTGCTCTTCCTTTCCCGGACACACGTGAAGTAAAGACGGCCGAATTTTACCGCACAACGCTGCTCCGCAGCACTCGTCAGATAAAAAGCCTGTATTTATTAACGAAATTTCATTGTCATTTCAAGCAAATATTTACTAAATGTTTACTAAATATTCACCAGAAACAGCACCAGCAGGAAGGGTGGATAATGCCCGGACTATTTGGAAAGCATTTTGCGCAAAAAATCCGCAAAGGGACTTCGCGGTTTCATTTTCCGGCGGTTTAATCGAGAATGTTCCCCTGATCGCCGGTCAAATCTCTCTTTTATCCACCACGCGGTTGATTTTGCCCGCTGTTCTGGGCAGACTGTTGGCTTCGACCAACGTTACAGACACTGCTATGCCGGTAACGGAATGGATGCGTTTCTTAACCGTTTCCAGAAAGGAGCGCTGCTTCTGCAGCTCCAGTGAAAATATCCTGTTTGTAACTTCTATTATAACCGCGAGACCGTCCATCGCACCACGGCGGTCAATAACAATCTGAAAAGGCGCTTCCCCCTGGGCAACGCTGATAATCGCTTCTTCAATCTGCGAAGGAAACACGTTTATACCCCGAATAATCAGCATGTCATCGGAACGGCGCACTACACTTTGCATACGCACCATAGTTCTGCCGCATTCGCAACGACCGTAATTCAGACTGGTGATATCGCGCGTACGATAGCGGATCATCGGGAACGCTTCCTTTGTCAGAGTCGTGAGCACCAGTTCGCCGGTGTTGCCGGACGGCAGAACGGCGCCGGTTTGTGGATCGATAATTTCCGGAATAAAGGCATCCTCATAAATATGCATGCCGCATTTATGACTGCATTCCCCGGCAACGCCGGGTCCTATCACTTCGGAGAGGCCGTAATTATCAGTTGCACTAAGCCGTAATTTGCCTTCAATCTCCCGGCGCATTTTTTCGGACCATGGTTCACCGCCGAAAAGGCCGACTTTCAGAGAAAGTGTTTGGGGATCAATCCCCTGCTGGATCATACGATTGGCCATCTCCAGCGCGTAACTGGGAGTGCTGACTAATACCGTCGTTTTATAATCCTGCATAATCATTATTTGCTTCTCTGTGTTGCCCGTTCCCATCGGAATCACCGAAGCACCGATCACTTCCGCACCGTAATGCAGGCCGAAGGCGCCGGTGAAAAGCCCGTAGCTGAAAGTTACCTGCACAAGGTCATCATGCGTTACACCGGCGGCAGTCATGAACCGGGCAACAAGATTGGACCAGATGCGCACATCGTTTTTCGTATAGCCGACAACGATCGGCTTGCTGGTTGTCCCCGAAGACGAATGAATGCGAACAACTTCCCGCAGGGGAACGGCGAACATGCCGTAGGGATAATTAAGGCGCAAATCCTCCTTAGTGGTAAAAGGCAGCTTCGTTAAATCGGCCAAGGAACGTATGTCCTCTGGAATAATGCCCAATTCATCAAATTTCTTCCGGTAATGAATAACATTCTTATACACCCGGTTGATCGTCGCCTGCAGCCGCTCCAACTGCAGCTGTTCTAACTCGTCCCGTGACATACACTCCTGCGTCTGATCCCAGATGTTATTCATATAGCAATCCTCCTGGCAAACTGTGACTTATGCGGATAAAGATTTCCCCTCGGCCCCTTTTACCGCTCCCAGATTTCTTTT
>CAYYBK010000190.1:0-4332 GCA_964470015.1 uncultured Syntrophales bacterium | reverse complement strand
AACTATCGGCCCCCTCCGGCAACAGCCGTTCAGGTGCTCTTTGAGGAGCCTATTCTAACTTAATTTTTTTTGCAGCAAAAGATATTTTAATCCGGTCCGCGGCACCGTTTTCACATCCGCGCGAAAAAGTCGTTGCAACAACTCTGTTTTCTGCATTTGACGCTTTTTTCTTCTTGCTTGACAAATCCAAATCCGAAATGAGATTTAACATGCCTGAGGATCGAAGATGAAGAAAATAAGAACACTGAGTGCCGCTGCTTTCTTTCTATTACTTTTCCTGCCGGGATCATTCTTCTGGACTCCATTCGCGCAAGCCGGAAATATTTCATCGCCGCAGGCCTTCAAGATTTCCGATCACTTTGACGGCAACGTATTTTTTAATCCCGATGAAATGCATCCTATGTCCGCCGGACCAGCACCGCAGTCGCACCACGGAATTTTTTCCTTTGCCTGGCGCTGGCTGTTCAGCGATGACCAGCCTCTATGGCCGCAATTACCGGATATACCTCCGGCAGTAATCACTTCCCCCCGCGTAGCAGCCGGAGGAATAAGGATTACCACCGTTGGTCATTCCACATTCCTTATTCAGTTGGACGGATTGAATCTTCTTACTGACCCCATCTGGTCGCAGCGCTGCAGCCCGGTGTCATGGGCGGGACCACGAAGACACAAACCTCCGGGCTTGCGGCTTGATGATCTGCCGCCGATTGATGCCATACTCATATCCCACAATCATTACGATCATCTTGATTTGCCCACTTTAAAGCAGCTGGTCGTCAGAAATACTAAGCTGGCCATCGCGCCGCTCGGCAACGCGGAGCTCGTAAAAAGCTCCGGTCTGCCGCTGCTGAAAGAACTCGACTGGTGGCAGTCGGTTTCTCTTGCGCCCAACGTGAAGGTCACGCTGGTTCCGGCACGGCATTTTGCAATGCGCACCCTCTGGGATCGCAACAAAACACTTTGGGGAGGATTTGTTATTTCGGGGCCGGCGGGAAATGTATATTATGCGGGCGATACGGGATACGGTTCTCATTTTGCAGAAATAGCCCGGCGCTATGCACCCCTGCGTGTTGCGCTTCTGCCCATCGCACCTTTCCGGCCGCAGACGGCTCAGGGTTCTTCGATCCCGAATTATTCCGGCAATCACATGAGCCCTGCCGATGCAGTTAAAGCCCATTTTGATTTGAAAGCGGACTTGAGCATCGCCGCCCATTTTCAGGTCTTTCAACTGGGATGGGACGGTTTTGATGACGCCGTAAACGGCTTAACCGCAGCCCTGCAGGAAAATAAACTCGCACCGGATGTCTTTATTGCACCTGCCCCCGGCCAGACAATAGAAATTAACAGAGCCGGGAACGGAGCTCCGGCGCGGGAGAATTAGCACACCTTCCATCCGGCCTTGCCGGTCACGGTGGCAAAAAAAGCGAAACGCCTCGCGGCCGGCCGCGTAATTTCTCGCTTAAAGCAAACCTCAATAATTCTTTGTTAATCGACACGGGCAGGCCGTGCGTTCCGCCTGCGGAATCGATCCGACGCTAATCGGCGATCGCCTCCTGCTTTTCCAGCCATAAATTTCTGTAATAGAATCCGGTATCTATCAGCACCATACAGAGATTAATTATATAGAACACGATAACGCCGTCAAAATGGTAAACTATTTTATGCAGGATTCCGGCGATGTAACCTGCCGTCACAACATATAAGAAAACTAAGCTTTTCCCCTTGGTGCTGCGGGACGTGTATGTCCTGTGAATGGAAAAGGGCCATGACAAACCGAAACAGACCAGCATCATAATTTCAAAGATACTCATGCTAATTCCTCGACATCATATTTTTGCCGGCCGGCGGCAAATCTTCCGGAAATAAAAACAGACCGAACTTCGTAATACGCCGGAGGGAGTAATGCCATCAACGGCGGGAATAGGCAACAGGAAAATTTTTAATCATCCTCTTTCCCAGAAACAGCGGGATTAAGCGCTTCATTCATACTGCCGGTACGGTAGCCTTTGAGATCAAGCGCTGTGTATATGAAACCTAATTGACTGAATTTTTCGTAAATCCCGTCCAGCAGGGCGTTATCAAAAAACTTGCTGCGTTCTGCGGGCAGAACTTCTATCCGGGCAATGCTGCCGTGATGGCGCACCCGCACCTGCTCAAAACCGAGGTTAAGCAGAAACTGTTCGGCTTCGTCCACTGTCCGCAGTTTATCCCTCGTTATTTTTTCTCCGTAAGGAAAACGCGAAGCAAGACATGCCAGGGAATGTTTATTCCAGGTGGTTAAATTCATTTTTTTTGACAATAATCTTATTTCTTCCTTTTTCAGTCCGGCTTCCTGCAAGGGGCTGCGGATACCCAATTCCCTTAGTGCCTGCATCCCCGGCCGGTAATCATCCAGGTCATCAACATTGGAACCTTCAATTATATACCGGATATTCATGTTTTGCGCCGCGGCCATGATCTTGGCAAAGAGGATGCGCTTGCAGTAATAGCACCTTCGGTCGGAATTATCGGCAAATTCCTTGACGGCAAGTTCGTCGGGATGGACAACCACATGGCGGATGCCCGTCCGCCGGATAAAATCGGCAGCCGCGCGGAATTCTCTTTCAGGATAGGTCGGTGACTGCGCCGTGAAGGCGACAACAGCATCGTCCAGCATTTCCCGGGTAATCTCCAGCAGAAAAGTGCTGTCCACGCCGCCCGAATAAGCAACGGCTACGCGCCCCATTTTCTTCAGTGCCTGCCGCAAGGCAACCAGTTTTTCTTCCACTTCCATTTCCATAATAAGGGGTACTTAGATTTGCCAACAGTTTTGAACTTTAAGAAACATTATCAGCCAGAATTTCGGCGGTATGTTGAACTCTGATCTTGCTGCCGCTCTTATCCAGGCCACCTTTAATCTGCATGATGCACCCCGGACACTCCATGCAGACGATATAGGCTTTTGTATCTTCGATATTCTTCAGTTTGCGCTGCAGTATCCGGGCGGATATTTCCGGCTGCTTCACCGTGTAGGAGCCACCCATGCCGCAGCAGATGTCGGATTCGTAAGATTCTACAATATCATAGCCCGCTTTTTTCACAAGCTCACGCGGGTCCTGATAAACGCCCAGGAAACGCTTGGCGTGGCAGGAATCGTGATAAGTAATTTTCTCCAGATGTTTGGCGTCCTTCAGCGACAATCGCTTTTCGTCAAGCAGTTTTTTGACAAACGTGGAAAAATCGTAAGTCCGGGACGCCAGTTCTTTGGCTTTTTCGATCCATTCCGTTCTTCCTTCCGCCTCCAGCACATGAACGTATTCCAGTTTCAACGCCGAGGTGCAGGTAGCGCAAGCAGTTACCACATAATAATAATCATCTTTCAACATGGCTTTGATGTTGGCGACGGCGGCGTCCGCCGCCATGTCGTAAGCGCCAAAACCGCGGCAGGGCGTCCCGCAGCAGGCCTGTTCTTCAGGAAAGACAACTTCAATCCCCGCCTTATTGAGCACTTTGACGACGGCGGCGCCGATTTCGGGATAGACGAAATCAATGGCACACCCGGCAAAAAAAGCAATCTTTTCGCTGCATTCAGGCTGAATGATTTTTTTGATCTTATCGCGGAAGGGAATCTCGGCGATAACCGGGAGACTGCGGAATTCCGCTAGCCCCGAAAAGAACATCGGCAGATGGCGGATAAACCCGTCCTGGACAAATGGTTTTTGGGCCAGATAACCGGCGCGCAAAAGAGAATGAAAGAGGCCGCGGTTATTAATCACGGTAAGAGCCGCTTTCTGGATAAAAGGCAAGCTCTGCTTCTGCACGATGCGGCGGCGTATTTCCATAATCAGCTCCGGAATGTTGATCTTTCCCGGGCAGACCGATTTGCAGCGGCCGCAGGTGATGCACAGCCCCTGAATATCTTCGGCATTCTTCATTTCATTGAACCAGGAGGTGAGGATTGTACCGATGCCGCCCGTATAAACATGGCCGAAAACATGACCGCCGACAAGTCGATAAACGGGACAGACATTCAGACAGGCCGCGCAGCGGATGCACTGGAGTGCTTCACGGAATACCGGATCGGCAGCCATCGCCGTCCGCTGATTGTCCATGAGGATGATATGAAGCTCCTTCATTGAGCCGTCCGTATTGGGTGTCGGACCGGAAATCATGGAAACATAACTAGTCAGCAGTTGGGAGGTGGCGCTCCGCGGAAGAGCTTGCAAAATCGGTACGGCATCCTGAAAGCGGGGGATTAATTTCTCCAGGCCGACGATGGCAACATGAATTTTGGGCAGTGTCGTCACCAGGCGGGCATTGCCTTCATTGGTCACCAGAACAATTGTTCCGCTT
>CAYYBK010000189.1:0-4387 GCA_964470015.1 uncultured Syntrophales bacterium | reverse complement strand
AGACCGGGAGACCACTCCGGATAGCCCATTTTCAGTATAAGCGGGCTGTATAGAATAATGAGCAGCGTGGCCAGGACCAGCAGCGGCAAGAGCATCCATCCCTTCACGGCAATGAAAAACAAGCCTATCGGTATCAGGATGATAAAACAGATGATACCCAACCATAAATCCTGCCGTACCGTCAGCAGGCCACTTGGGGTGGCGCCGCTTCCGCCGCTGAACGGCGTCCGGCGGGTGCGGTAATCCAAGCCGCTTTTGGCGTCAAAATATTCATTGAAAATGTTCACCGCCGCATGAGCAATGAGCAGACCGAACAGGGCAAAAAGCGCATAGCCGATATTAAATGCTGATCCGAATATTCTGGCTTCGTACCAGGCAACAGCCGCACCCAGGATTCCCAAGATCAAAGATAAAATCAAAAACGGAATGCGAACTACGGTGATTATGCCCTTTATAATCATTGTATTTCCTGACTGTCCTGCCACGGAAGGAACCGGAAAATCATTCCTCCCGGGGCTTAAGATATATATTACTGCTATTTCTGAGCTCCGGGAAGATCAGACAGAAAAAGCTCCCGCGGCGGGAAAAACTCACCGACGGTTAGTGGAAAGGCCGACACGGCACCAGGAAATAATAGTGTCTTCCCCCGGTATCGGAAAGATGCCAGAATTCTTAGCTCTGGGCATCCAAGTTCCCGCACTGTTTTCATGTCGAGTGTTTTTTTACCCAGGCGACGTAACGGTTCATCCAGTTCTGGAAGAATTTTTTACTTCCCGCACCGATTTCGCCCGCTTCGTCAAATAAACCATCCTTGACGTGGATAAACGCTTCCGGCTGGCCGAGAGTCGGGACATCCAGACAGACAAGTATATTGCGTAAATGCTGCTGCGCCATGGATGTACCGGTGGCACCGGTTGAAGCGCCGAGAATCCCCGCGGGCTTCCCCGCCCAGGCATTCTGTCCGTAGGGACGCGATGCATGGTCGAGAGCATTCTTTAGGGCACTGGGAATGGTACGATTATGCTCAGGCGTAACAAAAATCAGGCCGTTTACTTCTTTTATTTCCGTCTTCAACCGCCGGACTGAAGCGGCCTGATCGTTATCATTATCCTGGTTGTAAAGCGGAAGGTCGCTTATCTGCAGCTGTTGAAACGTGAAATCAGGCGGCCCCAGTTTTACAACGGCATCAGCTAGTTTACGGTTAAAAGAATCTTTGCGCAGACTTCCGACGATAACAGCTATTTTGTATTGGCTCATAACAAACCCCCTTCCAGATTAAAGATAATGAGGCCTTTTCCGGTTGCATTAAATATCCACCCTTATCTTGTCTCCCGGTGAATGTATCCCCCAACTGCAACCGCCGGAACTTTGTTTTTATCTTTATAGCGCTATAGCTTAACTTGCAACAATAAACAATTAAAATAGTCGCCATGAATATTGATTTGATCGATAATGATTCTTTGATTACAAATAGTTAAATTTACTCTTGACATTTTTCCGTCTGTATTTAACTATTTGGTTAAACAATCCGGTTAAATACTGATAATGGCGGAACAAAGAGTGATCAAAAACTCCGAGCAGGAAAGGTTAAGTAAGACGGCGGAGAAGATTCTGCTTGCGGCGCAGGCAGTTTTTGCCGAACATGGCTACAGCGGAACGCGCATGGATGAAATCGCCCGCCGCGCCGCCGTCAACAAAGCAACAATCTACTACCAGATCGGCGACAAGGATACGCTTTACGCCAATGTAATTCATCAGGTCATCGGCAGCGTCGCCCGTGACATCGCGCGAACGGTTGAAATTGCCGCCGCCCCGGAAGACAAGCTCAAGGCTTACATTTTCTGCATCGCCCGGGCCGTGGATAAAAATCCGGATTTGCCGCCGGTGATGATGCGGGAAATAGCCTCCGGCGGCGCTCATCTGCCGCAGGTTGTCATCGAAGACGTCGCGCTGGCCTTAAAAACGCTGCTGACCATTCTGCAGAAAGGAACAAAAAAAGGCTTATTCATCGAAACGGATCCGTATCTTCTGCACATGATGATTCTGGGATCCATTCTGCTTTACAGGGCAAGTCTGCCCATCAAGAATAGACAGACATGGCTGCCGGAGGAACTCCGGAATGGCAACAAACATGCGGACATCGCCGGCGAGGTGGCCAGACTGGTGCTGCGAGCGGTAAAAAAATGATGCGTTCATAATCAAAACGGAGGGAACGGGTTGAAAAAGAAAGTCATCATCATCGTTTTTATAATTTTTGTTGTCGGGGTCGGCCTGCTTGTTTATTCCGGCCAGCGCAACAGCAGGCAAAAGGATCTTTTCTATTCCGGTACGATCGAAGCAATACAGGCGAATCTTTCTTTCCAGGTGCCGGGACGCGTTGCCAAAATTTATGTTCAGGAAGGCCAGACAGTCGCCAAAGAAACCCTGATCGCCGAACTGGACCGCGTTGAGTTCGAAGCACGCCACGCCCAGGCGCAGGCCAATCTGGATCGCGCGCAAAAAGCGAAATCACAGCTTGAAACAGTGCTCGGCATCTATAAAAAAACATTGCCGGCGGAAGTAGCCCGTGCACAGGCTAATGTGCGGAGCGCCGTTGATACATTGCGGGACGCCGAAAAAAACTACCGGCGTTTTGAAGAGCTCTACAAAAAAGGCGTCGTCACGGAAAAGGAAAGAGATGCGCTGAGGCTCCATTACGATGTCGCCGGCTCACGGCTTACGGAGAGCGAATCTCTCCTGAAACTCGCGCAGGGGAATCTCGCCAAGATTAATGCTGCCCGGCAGGATGTGGAAGCCGCTGTTGCGCAGATAGACGCCGCCCGGGCGGTATTGCAGCAGGCCGCAATCCAGCTTGATTACACCCGGCTTAAATCGCCCCGGAACGGCGTTGTCAGCAGCCGCAATATTGAGCCAGGCGAAACGGTAACGCCGGGCCGCGAAGTCATTACGATCGCCGATCTCGACCGCGTCGATTTGAAAATCTTCGTCGAGGAGACGGAAATAGGTAAAGTGCGGCCCCAGCAGCCTGTGGATGTGCAAGTAGACACATTCCCCGATAAAACTTACAGGGGGAACGTTTCCTTCATCTCTCCGGAAGGCGAATTTACGCCGAAAATCATCCAGACGAAAAAAGAACGAGTAAAGCTTGTATATCTGGTCAAAGTTTCCATTCCCAACCCCGCTCACGAACTGAAAACGGGAATGCCGGCCGATGCCCGGCTGCGCTGATAATGGATCCGCTCATGATGGACAGATTGCCGGAAAATCATCCGCCACTGGTGGAAGTTAAAAATGTCTCCAAGCGTTTTAATGAAACCGAAGCCCTCCGGAATATTTCCTTTTATACGGAACGCGGCAGTGTATTCGGTCTGGTGGGCTCCGACGGCGCCGGCAAATCGACGCTTCTGCGCCTTATTGCAACCATGATCGAACCTACCTCCGGCAGTATTTATATTAACGGACTTGATGTCGTCACCCAAAAAAGAAAAATTAAAAATATCATCGGATACATGCCTCAGCGCTTCGGCTTATATCAGGATCTGACGGTTGAGGAAAACATGGATTTTTTCATGGACATATTCGGCATTTCCCGGCAGGAAAGAAAAAACCGCAAGGAAAAATATCTCGGGTTTTCCCATCTCCTGCCTTTCACGGGCCGTCCGGCGGGACAGCTTTCCGGCGGGATGAAACAAAAATTGGGACTGGCCTGCGTTCTTGTGCACGAACCGCAATTGCTTATTCTGGACGAACCGACCAATGGCGTTGATCCTGTTTCCCGTTATGAATTTTGGGACATTCTAGGCAATATGAAACGGGAAGGCATGACGATTCTTGTTTCCACAGCATATCTGGACGAAGGCGAAAAATGCGACAAGCTGGCGCTCATGCACAATTCTCTGTTGCTCGATACGGCCGCACCGGCAGACCTCCGCGGCAACTCCGACACGCTGGAGGAGGCAATCATTGCACGGATTAAAGAAGTAGACAAGGAACTCTTCCATGACTCTTTCAAGTTATGAATCCATCTCGGTCAGGGAGCTGGAAAAGAAGTTCGGCAATTTCGTCGCCGTGAACAAAATAACTTTTTCCGTAAAAAAAGGGGAAATATTCGGTTTTCTGGGCGCCAACGGCTCGGGAAAATCAACGACCATCCGCATGCTCTGCGGCATTATTGCGCCAACTTCCGGACAGGGAACGGTGGCGGGATACGATATCATGACCCAACCGGAGGAAATAAAACATGCCATTGGATACATGTCGCAAAAATTCTCCCTCTACGAAGATATGACGCCTTATGAAAATCTGCGTTTCTATCTCGGCGTTTACAGTGTGCCGCAGACACAATGGGTCGAACGCATCAACTGGATATTGCAGATGACAAGACTCT
>CAYYBK010000188.1:0-4406 GCA_964470015.1 uncultured Syntrophales bacterium | reverse complement strand
CGATGTGGTTAAACGATTCGGTGTGCTTGCCTATTTCATCCTTGTAAGTGACCTTTACCTTCTGGTTCAGGTCTCCCTGGTCAACCATCTTCATGCCGACCGCAAGAGTGTAGATCGGCCCCGTAAGCACTTTCGCCAGCGCGAAGGCAATTAAAAGACCGATTGCTACAAAAACGAGGGAGATCCAGAAAAACGTCAGTTTTTGCTTGGAGATGGCGTCCTGCAATTCTTTTTCGGAAAGGCCGATTCTGGCCGTGCCGATTCGTATGTTTTGGGACTGATATAAAACAAGAATAGGCAGCGCGGCATCAATGACCGGCTCATTGTTAAATTTTGTTTTCTGATACAGCAACTGCTCCGTTTTCAGCGCATTCTGATCTACGGTGCCGGAAAGAATATTTCCTTTTTCCGCAAGCGTATTATGGACAAAAACGGCACCGTTCTTATCCAGCACCATTGCATAAACAACACCGGCATGCTTTTGTATATCTTTAATTGCCGAAAAAACAGAAAGGTCGTCTTTTGTCATCAGACCTTCTTTGCCTATGCCGGCTAACTGGTGCACAAAGACTCCCGCCCGTTTTTTAACCTCCTCCTCGAGAATGTTCTTCTGACGAGAAAAAGTCACCATACCAAGGGATGCGATGGCAAGTACGAGAACCAGGATAAGAGCGCCGGCGATCTTGTAGCGGATACTTATCGAAGAAACGAAAAAAGATATTTTTGTGTAGGCATGTAAAGGCGGTGTCTGGGTTTTTCGTTTGGTGGTTGTGAGGGCGGTAGTAACCTTATTCTCCGATAGAGGCTGATTTTCCGGCGGAGGCTGCTCGCCGGGATAAACATCGATTACCTCGCCGGTTTTGAAATCGGTTTTATCGCTGTTCATTTTCCACTTAATTCCTTAAGTGTTTTCAAAATTTGCTCGGTCTTTTTTATATTTTCACGGGCTTTGTCGGCCAGCGCCGAACGCTTATTCACTTTGATAACCTTCTGCCAGGCTTTTTTGGCTTCTTCATATTTCTCTTGAGAGTAATATTTCATCCCGGCATTGTAATATTTTTGCTGGAGCGATGCACCGGATTCTTCCGGAGTTTTTTTAGCTGGCACCTTGGGTACCGCCTTGATGCGGGGAGGTGTTTCTCCTTGCGTTTCACCTGTTTTGGGAACAGGGGCATTAATATCCTTCGGCGGTGTTTTTGCCTCCGGTTTTAATTCGGCTGGTGTTTCCACCGCTTTTGGCGGCGGTTCTTTGATTTCTTTTTGAGTCTGCTGGTCGATAAGCGCGCAGGAAGTAAAAAATATTATACCAAACGCAATTAGGAAAAACGAAGCAAGTGTTTTTATTTTTTTCATGGTTTTAATAAATGTTTTGCCGGAAAATAGAGATATTTCATCCGTCGACACATGTTGATACTCACATACTCCGATTAAAATCAGAGATCAGTCCGGCCGCAATCCAACATTTCAAATCTATTGTTTCGGATAAGTTAATCTGTCTCCGTCCGGTAAAAACATTTTCTAAGAGTAATGAGTATAAGAAGGAAGGTAGCGGATGTCAATAAAAATATCATTACTTCAAACGATTATCTGAACGGCAGCGAATGTCCGATGAAAATTCGGGCTGTCTTTGTTTCACGGATGGCAAAAATTTTCATTCGCACCAAAGACAGGAGTATGTGATCAGGTGGAAATTGGTGGGCGATGTGAGACTCGAACTCACGGCCTCTGGTTTCGGAGACCAGCACTCTATCCACCTGAGCTAATCGCCCACGGGGCCGCTTTTACTATAGACGCAAGTAATATACAATAAATATTTAGCTTCAATGGATGTGAGTGGATTTTTTAAAAATCTTCCTATTGCTGGATGACATCTTCTGCAAGGAAATCCGTTTGCCTTATTTTTCCCCCGTCATTAGTCGAAAGCCGAGCGGGGTTTTGCCTTAAAGGCGGCGATTTTGCTTTTGGGAATGGTGATCCTTTCCCAAATAGAAATTAAGCCACGAAGACGTCTGGTAGAGATCCCAATTGCAGGGATCGGCAGGGCACTGATCAAGCTGCATTTCCTCGCCGTATTTCTTCAGTCTGGCGTAAGCCCGCACGTATATGCATTTTTTCTTTCCGGGATGGACTTCACACCAGCCGTTGAAACTGCCGCCACAGGCTCCGTTGCGCTGGCGCTTCGGACATTGTGACATCGGGCATATGTAAGCTGCATCCATTAATGCGCAATCGCCGCAGTCTTTGCAGTCAAAAAGCAGAACCTTCGTCCAGTGTTCCAGTTTGTGCAAGATATTCTCCGTTTTCGTCCCGGAAATTATGCCGCAAAGCCTGCGCATAAACCCGTAAAGTTTCTTTCCCGGTTCAAACATCAGTTTATGGGCAAATCTGGATAAATTGTAGGAGCATTCGATATCAGCGTCAAGAGAGCGGCGCTCCCTTTTTGTCGGAGTTTCGCGATTAAGCCCTGTTGCCTCGTCATATTCAAAATAGTAAAATCCGTTTTCTATGGGATAATCGAAATAAGGAAGGAGTTCGGTCCAATGTGCAGCCAGCGCCTCTCCCTGCCGGACGATTTCATCAACCTGCTCGTATTTGATATTGTGCCCGCCGATATGGACTCCGTTGAACCCCATACCTTTCAGGAACGCATACATGCGGGCGGCACGCCTTATTCTTGCGCCTTCTCCCTTGTCGAGATCGTTGCGTTCCCCATCGATATCCGCAAGCAGTTTATCGGTAACAACGCTTCCCGGCAGGTCGTTGCGGTTCATCATCTTGGCCGCTCCGTAAGGAAGAATATAAATATTCCCGATGAGCGGAATGTTGAATCGGTTCAGCTTCATGAAGAGCATTATTTCATGGAATTTCCTGGCGTCATATCCGAGTTGCGTAATAACGAATTGCGCACCGGCTTCGATTTTCTTTCTCAGCTTGTAATACTGGAGCATTTGTTCCGCTTCGGTTGCCTTGAAGGGGGAAACGACGGCTCCCGGGAAAAAACGGCTGGGTAAGTGGCTGACGTTACCTTTGCCTACGGTGTAAGTAAGCCCCCTGTTCATCTCGGATATCAGCTGCAGTACATGTATGGGGTCAAGATCAAATACCGGCGCAGGTCTCCCGCGGTAGCCGGATACGGGATAATCACCGCTCATGACAAGGACGTTTCTTATTCCGGCGCGATCAAGAGCATAAAGCTGACTTTCGATTTGATTGCGGTTCTTATCTTTGCATGTAAAATGAACAACGGGCTCGATGCCCAGTTTCAGAATTTCAGAACCGATAAAATCAGCGGACATGGCCGGAGCGCCGCCCGGATTATCGGTTAAAGTAAGAGCGCTGATTTTACCGCCTGCCGCAGCCTGCCCGGCCAGTGACAAAACCTTTTCCTGGGCCGCTTCGCGGGCACCCCTTCCCGGCACGAGTTCCCATGTGACGGTGAACTTGGATTTATTCAGTAAATTCTCTTGGAAACTATTATCCGGCATAGGCCCCTCTGAAATAGTGGGCTGAAAATTGCATTTAAGCGCGACCTTGTCAATAAGTTTTCACAAACAAATAAAAGCAAAAGGCGAGTATTCGGGCGCAATAACATCGTTGATTTGTCCCATCATTGTTCATCCGTAAAGAAAACAATCCTTTTCCTTTATCCGGTTGCAGTCCATCAATAAATTTGCTATTTTATTAAATAATAGAGGAAATGTGGTTAAATATGAAGATCAAATACATCCTGATCTTGCTTGTCATCATAGCTTCTGCAAACTTTTCCGGCGCCACGGAGATCATGAATATTCGTCACTGGACAGCCCCCGATCATTCCCGGGTTGTTATAGACGTAGGGGAAGAGCCATTCTTCGAAATTCAGGAAAGCGCCGGCTTAATTGTTCTGAATTTCAAGGACGGTACACGCAGTGCGACACTGCCTGCGGAAATTGCGATCGAGAAGCCCGGCATTAAAAAAGTTATTATTCATCAGGTGCGGGACGGCTCCGTTAAAATTGAATTCATTCTTGATAAATATCTGAAGACGCAGATCTTTAAATTAAAAAAGTTTCAGGATAAACCGGATCGTGTGGTAGTGGACATTTTTCTGGAACAACCGCCTTCCCCGGATATCGCCAAAAGAAATTCGGTTTCAGGTAAACAGAAAAAAGTTATTGTCATTGATCCCGGACACGGCGGCGATGATCCCGGAGCCGTTGGTAAAAAGGGAACATGCGAAAAGCATATTGTCCTATCCATCAGCCGGGAAATTAAAAAAGCAATCAATAAGCTTCCCGGATATAGTGCAGTTCTGACTCGTGATGGCGATTACTATGTTTCGTTCAATAAACGGCTGCAGATGGCCAGGGATTTAAATGCCAGCCTTTTTATCAGTGTTCATGCTGATGCCGCAAGAAATCGCCAGG
>CAYYBK010000187.1:0-4437 GCA_964470015.1 uncultured Syntrophales bacterium | reverse complement strand
CGATATTTCTGAATCAGAAAGGTAGGAAGGCAAATAACTATCGCTATCACGCGCGATCTTGTACAGGCATCTGCATTAAATAGCAAGCATTATCTTTGATTATCTTTGATAAATGCAGAAAAATTACGGTTCGTTTCCGGGATTAATTCATCTCTTAAGGCATCGCCGCGGCCATAATCATCAAAAATACTTTATCGCAAACCCGGCACGTGATATGAAATAAAAATATGAGCAAAGGAGATTAAACAAGATGTACAATCACATTCACCATACGCACCTTTTTGCATCGGACATCAATGCGAGCCTGAAATATTACCAGGAAATGTTTGGCGGAAAAATCGTGGGCGACTTCGAAATGGCCGGCGCACGCAATGTTTTCCTGCTCATCGGCCAAGGTCGCCTGCACTTTTACGAGCAGCCGCCCCGAGACGAAGGGCGAGGAGCCATTCACCACATCGGCATTCAAACGGACAACCTGGAAGGGCTCGTCGCCCACATGAAAGCCAGGGGGGTGCCGTTCAGAAAGGGAATAACCGATTTCGGATTCTGGAAGTATGTAATGGCTCCGGCTCCCGATAACGTCCTGCTGGAACTATTCCAGGTCACGAAAGAAAAGTTCCCCGCCTCTTTGGCCGACGACTTCTTTTAGCACAGGCGCAAATTAGCCTGGCACTTGCCGCTGTTAAGACGAGGACGGCATGCTCTCCATGATGCGTGTCTGCATCCGGCGCATCGCTTTCAGCCAGCGGTCGTAATCAGCCGCTTTCCGCTGGATATAAGTTTTGACCTCCGGATGGGGCAGAATCAGAAATTCTTCCCGCTTCAGGCCATCAATTACGGCATCGGCCAGCTGTTCCGGCGGTATGCAGCCGTCAAGGGTCGCGGCGCGCAGGGCCATGCATTTATCGGCATTGATTGTCATGTCGGTGCTCACACCCTGCGGACAAAGAGCGAAAACTTTAATGCCCTGATCACCGTAAGTAATAGCCAGGTGTTCCGCCATGGCGACTGCGGCATGCTTCGTGACGGAATAGGGCGCCGAACCGATCTGGCTGAGCAGACCCGCCGCCGAAGCCGTAACCAGAAACGCACCGCCACCGCGCTTGATCATGCCGGGAATAATCGCCCGCGCGGCGTAAACGTGAGACATGACGTTAATCTCCCAGATGCGCTGCCAGTTTTCATCCGCTACTTCCACGCCGCCCACCACCATAATTCCGGCATTGGAGCAGAAAAGATCGATCGGTCCGCAATTTTCTTCCGTAAACCGGACAAGACGGATAATATCAGCCTCCTTGCGGACATCGCAAAGAAGGGCCTTACCCTTGATTTCTTCGGCCACGGCTTTTGCCGCCGCCTCATTTACATCCGCGACAACAACCGCCTGCGCCCCTTCCCGGGCGAAACGCTGACACAAGGCGCGGCCGATGCCCAGAGCACCGCCGGTAACAACAACGACTTTTCCCCCTACTTCCATTAGTTATCCTCCCTGAGAAATTCGACAGCTTAGCGTATAATACCAAACGGGAATTATTTATGCAGTGAACAACATAAAATGTCAACTTTGAAATAAACTGATCTGCATTTTCAGCATAAAAAGGACCGCGACAAAAAATTTGCCTTTGCTGCGTGAAACTGTGATATGGCTGGTGCAGCAGCGAATGTTTTTTTAAAGCGAAGGCCGAACAATATTATGAATCAACTGCATCTTGGAAAAATAGCGGAAGAGTTGCAAATCACCGTCAAACAGGTGAAGGACACCGCCCGGATGATCGGCGAAGGAGCGACCGTACCCTTTATTGCCCGCTATCGGAAGGAAGTAACGGGCTCTCTCGACGAGGTTGCGGTCACCGCCATTCGCGACCGCCTGCAACAGCTTGAGGAACTGGAAATCCGGCGCGCTGCCGTTATAAAATCGCTGAGCGGGCGCAATCTGCTGACAGCTGAACTGGAAGAAAAGATAAGCGCCGCCGCAACGCTTTTTGCGCTGGAAGATATTTACCTGCCCTTCCGTCCCAAGCGCCGCACGCGCTCCATCATTGCCAAAGAGCAGGGACTGGAACTGCTGGCCCAGAGAATCTTTGTCCAGGCAGAAATGGATATTGCGGCGGAAGCCGCCGCGTTCGTCAACGCGGAAAAAGGCATTGCCACTGTTGACGAGGCGCTGGCTGGAGCCCGCGATATTATTGCCGAATGGGTAAACGAAGATCAAAAGGTGCGGGCAAAATTGCGGGCGCTGTTTCTGGAAAAAGGCGTAATCCGCTCCCGTATTATACCGGGTAAGGAAGCCGCCGGGATAAAATACAAGGATTATTATGACTGGGAAGAAGCCGTGGCTACCGCCCCCTCCCACCGTGTTTTGGCGATGCGCCGCGGTGAACGCGAGGATTTTCTCATGTTGCGCATCGCACCGCCGGAGGCGGAAGCACTGGCAATCATGGAAGGACTGTTCGTCAAAAACTCGGCAGCGGCGGAACAGGTTAAGCTTGCTGCTCACGACAGCTACAAGCGTCTTTTAGCTCCCTCCATGGAAACGGAAATACGCCTTTTCAGCAAGAAAAAAGCTGATGAAACAGCCATCAAAGTATTCGCCGACAACCTGCGCCAACTGCTGCTGGCTCCACCGTTGGGACAGCAAGCGGTGCTGGCCGTCGATCCCGGCTTCCGCACCGGATGTAAAGTAGCCTGCCTGGACCGGCAGGGGAAATTACTCCGGCATGAAACAATTTTCCCGCTGCTTTCCGAAAAAGCACGCGGCGAGGCCGCCCGGATCATCCGCAATTTATGCAGCGAATGCAAAATTGAAGCTGTCGCCGTCGGCAACGGAACGGCAAGCCGCGAAACGGAAGCTTTTCTGCGCAGTCTCGAGCCGCCCGTAAAAATACCAATCGTCATGGTCAATGAAAGCGGAGCATCGGTTTATTCCGCCTCGGGGCCGGCACGGGACGAATTTCCCGATCACGATATCACCGTACGGGGGGCCGTATCCATCGGCCGGCGGCTGATGGACCCACTGGCAGAACTGGTAAAAATCGAACCGAAAGCAATCGGCGTCGGACAGTACCAGCACGACGTCGATCAGGATGAATTGCAGCGTTGCCTTGACGACACAGTGGTCAGCTGCGTCAACGCCGTCGGTGTTGAGCTCAACACAGCCAGCGCCCAGCTTCTTGCATATGTATCGGGCCTCGGGCCGGCGCTTGCGGAAAAAATTGTCCGGTACCGTAATGACAACGGACCTTTTGCGACACGCGAAGATCTTAAAAAAGTCAAGCGGCTCGGAGCGAAGGCATTCGAACAGGCCGCGGGATTTTTACGGGTGCGCGACAGCGCTAATCCTCTCGACGCCAGCGCCGTCCACCCCGAAAGCTATGCCGTTGTCGAAAAAATGGCCCGGGACCAGGGCTGCCTTGTTGCCGATCTGATTGCCGATGAAACGCGGCGGCGCAAAATAGTGCTGACTAATTATGTCAACGCGAGCGTCGGGCTGCCGACATTAAAAGATATATTCGCGGAACTTGCCAAACCGGGACGGGATCCGCGGCGGCGGTTTGAAAACGTCGTTTTTGCCAAGGGGATCGAAAAAATATCCGATCTGATTCCGGGTATGAAACTTGCCGGCATTGTTACAAATATTACCGCTTTTGGCGCCTTTGTCGACATCGGCGTCCATCAGGACGGACTTGTTCATTTAAGTGAAATGTCTGACCGGTTTATTAAATCACCGGCAGAAGTGGTCAGCGTAAGCCAGCAAGTAGAAGTGACCGTTCTGGCGGTGGATGAGGAGAGAAAACGGATTGCGCTCTCCATGAAAAAAAATCCGGGCGAAAAAGCGGTCGAGAAAATAACCGGCGAAAAAAATCAGGCAAAGCGGGAAAAGCGCAAAATGCAATCCGCCGATGCCCGGCCGCCGGTCGGGAATCAGGGGCGGGCAACTCCCCACCCTTTCAACAATCCCTTTGTCGAAGCCTTGCACCGCCGTGAAAAGGAAATGCCATGAAAAAGAGCCTCGAAGAAATATATGATGAATTTGCCGCCACTTACGAAAAAAGCCGCGGCCTTTTCGATATGTCGGAAATCCTCAATAATTTTTATGAAAGTCTGGCATTGAAGAACGGATGTTTGCTGGATCTGGGCTGCGGCGCCGGAGAACCGTCTGACCGGTTTTTCGTGGACCGCGGCTGGGAGGTCACCGGTGTCGATTTTTCCGCACAAATGCTGGCGCTGGCAAAAAAATACGTTCCCGAGATGCGAACCATGCATGCCGATATGCGGAATGTTGAATTTACCGCCGGCAGCTTTGAAGCGATCACGGCTATTTACAGCCTGTTCCATATTCCCAGCCGTGACCATGCGGGTTTGCTGGAAAAATTTTACCGCTGGCTCCGTCCCGGGGGAAAAGCTCTGTTTACCTATGCCACAAAGGAATATACGGGA
>CAYYBK010000186.1:0-4456 GCA_964470015.1 uncultured Syntrophales bacterium | reverse complement strand
GATTTTCAAATGTATCCATGAAAAACCAAGTGAAGGAGCCGCCCTTCACTTTCCGCCTCCGCAATTAAGGTATGCTTAAGAACTTAAACTTACCCACGCAAAAACGTCGTCCGTAAGCAAGGCGGCAACGCGCATTGCCCATCGCCGCCTGTACCGCCGGACAAATGTAATTTGCATTAATTATTCGCCTGTTCTTTAATTCTTGCTTTTTTACCTCGCAAGTTTCTTAAATAGTAAAGGCGGGAACGGCGGACCTTCCCCCGGCTGACAACTTCAATCCGGTCGATTACCGGCGAATGCAGCGGGAATGTTCTTTCCACACCGATACCGTATGAAACTTTTCTGACTGTAAAATTAGCCCGGCTGTTGCCGCGGCGTTTGCGGATTACTATTCCTTCAAAAGCCTGAATACGCTGCTTCTGTCCTTCAATGATGCGCACATATACCTTAATCGTATCACCGGTCTTAAAACCGGGGATATCCCCCCTCATGTGCTCTTTTTCGATCATTTCCACGATATTCATTTTATATTTCCTCCTGCCCAATTCGCATTGATTATCAAAATCTATTCTCTCGTTATCCTGTCCACAATAACGGCCACTGCTGACCGCACCGCCAGATGGTTATAATCGGCCGTTCCCTTGATCGGTTCCAGACGGTAATCCGCTTTTTGAATTATTTCTTCAGCAATGCCTGATCCTGTACCAAAAATTAACAGATAAGGCAAGTTGTCGTCCTTCCTGATCATCTTTTTCAGTTCAGGGCAGGTTAAAAGGCTGCCCTGAAAATTAGCCCCGGTAAGAATAGTTTGCGGCACAAGCCCGGTTTGCATGACAATTTCCGCGCTGACTTCATCCAGATTCGCCTTAATTCTGACCAGTTCGAAAGCCGCCCGGCGCGCCGGATTGAAAACGGCGCCATAACCGCAGAGCCAATGATTAACAATCTCGGAAGCCAGCGCCCGCTGGGCAGCCGAAGGATTGACCACAAAAAAATTCCGGACACCGTAAGTTTTGGATAGGCGTGCTATATCATGGATATCCATGTTGGCAACAGCCGTAGCCACAATTTTACCGTCTTTGTTATAGACCGGATAATGTAAAAGAGCTATGTAGAGCATTATGCTATTATCTTTCACCGGCCGGCGTTTTCCGGGACATCCGTCCTGATAGAACTTCTGCCGGACATGCCGTGTTCAAAGGCACGTACCTGCGGAAAAAGTTTTCCCTCATACATCAATCATTTCTTAAAATCAAGACTTTATGTTTCTTCTGCTTTAATTTGCGCCAGCTTCTCCGCTTCTTCCGCCGACAAGACCATTTTTTCCAATAGATCCGGCCGTCTTTTGTATGTTCTGCGCAGCGCCTCCCGCTTTCGCCAATGTTCAATTTCCGCATGGTTCCCGGAAAGCAAAACCTCCGGCACACGCCAGCCTTTGTAATCAGCCGGTCTCGTATATTGCGGATACTCCAAAAGACCGCGGGAAAAAGACTCACTGCATATCGACGCGGCGTTGCCCAGAACGCCCGGAACAAGACGGGAAACGGCATCGATCACAACCAGGGCGGAAAGCTCGCCGCCGGTCAAAATAAAATCCCCGATGGATATTTCCCGGTCGACTAAATGTATCCTGATCCGTTCATCGACCCCCTCATAACGGCCGCAGATTATGATTATTTCTTTTTTCCCGGCCAGTTCCGCGGCAATTTTCTGGTTGAAAGTCTCTCCCTGCGGTGTCATCAGAACAGTGTAAGCTTCGTTTGTTTTGCTTTTAATCTCGGCCAGCGCATTGGCCAGCGGCTCCACTTTCATGACCATGCCGCATCCCCCGCCGTAAGGGGCATCGTCGGTCATTTTCTGCTTATCGAAAGCCCACGCGCGGATATCATGCAGGCAAATATCGATCAGGCCTCTATCCTGAGCTTTTTTTAACAGGCTGAAATTGAGCGGAGACGAAAACATCTCCGGGAAAATGGAAAGGACATCAAACTTGATCACTTTTACAGCCCTTCCGGCAATCTTATGATTATAATTCTTTTTTTGAGATCTATCTGTCTGATCACATCGGCAATAGCCGGCAGAAGTATTTCTTTCTGACCTTTACAGACATACACATCATTACTGCCCGTGGGAAAAATCGATTCAATCCGGCCCAAATATCCGCCATTTTCGGTATATACGTCGAGTCCGATAATATCCCGCCAGTAGTACTCCCCTGCGGGCAGTTCACCGAGCATCTCCCGCGAAACCAAAACTTTGTAGCCGATGAGGGCTTTGGCCGCATTGGTATCGGTGATTCCTTCCATCTCCAGAAAAAGAAATTTGCCCGCTGTTTCCTTCTTCAGAAGACGATAGCTTTTTTTTTGCCCCTGTTTGTCTTCGAGATAAATAGCCGCTTCGCCCGCAGCAATAATTTCCGCCTCCATTTGTGTCAGCACTTTCAGACAGCCACGGAGACCGCGGGTTTTTACGATCTCACCGATAACAAGGAGATCCATTTTTTATTCTATTATTTCCAGAACCGCCCGTTTGTGGATTTTAGTTGAAGCGGCACTTAGGATGGTACGAATTGCTTTGGCAGTTCTCCCTTGCTTTCCAATGACTTTACCCAAATCTTCTTTTGATACCCGCAGCTCAATCACGGATGTCTGTTCGCCGACAACTTCCGTAACTTCAACTTTATCCGGATTATCAACTAAAGCCTGCGCTATATACTTGATCAATTCTTTCATCGCAACAACCTCCACAGATTTTGTAATTGTTTTGGGGAAATCATTTTCTTAACAGCTTAATCAACACCCGGTGAAATAAAGCCGCCATCCTGTCCGATAATTGATCAAAACAAGTAATTAATACTAATTACTTAACTTTAGCTTCGATACCTTTTGTTTTCAGCAAACTGGAAACTGTCACAGTCGCCTTGGCTCCCTTCGCCAGCCAATCGCGAACACGATCTTCCTTCACATTAAGTTCTACCGGATTCTTTTTAGGGTCGTAATTACCTAAAATCTCCAGAAATCTCCCATCGCGAGGGAAATCTACATCCGCCGCTACGATACGATAATAGGGCTTACTTTTGGCACCCTTACGCGTAAGTCTGATTCTCACCGCCATCGATATTAAATGAAACCTCCTTTAAATAAGATAATTTAGTCCAATAATTTTTTCTATCACAGTTTTTTTCAATTTAAAAGGGAAAATTCCGCCGCAGGGATTTAATCGCGTCTTTCTGATTGAACTTCTTCATCATCTTTTTCATATCGGCGTAATTCTTAAGTAATTTATTGACATCCTGAACCGTCGTACCGCTGCCCAGAGCGATTCTTTTGCGGCGCCGGCCGTCAATGATCAAATAATTAAATCTTTCCTTAGGTGTCATGGAATCAATAATCGCCGTAATTTTCACCAACTCTTTTTCGTCAGGTTCAATGTTTTTGAGCGCTTTTATTTTACCCAAACCGGGAATCATCCCCAATATATCCTTGAGCGATCCCATTTTTTTTATCTGGTTCAACTGATTGCGAAAATCTTCCAGTGAAAATTCGTTTTTTCTGATTTTCTTTTCCAATTGCAAGGAGGTTTTTTGATCAATTGCCGCCTGAGCCTTTTCCACCAGGCTCAAAATATCACCCATACCCAGGATACGTGATGCCATTCTTTCCGGATGAAAGATTTCCAGGGCATCTGTTTTCTCGCCAACTCCCACGAATTTGATCGGTTTTCCGACCACGGACTGCAGGGACAGCGCCGCTCCGCCACGTGCGTCACCGTCCATTTTCGTCATAATAACGCCGTCGATACCGATAAGTTCGTTGAATTTACTGCCGACATTAACGGCGTCCTGACCGGTCATTGCGTCGGCTACATACAGAATTTCTGATGGATTAATCCGCGTCTTGATGTTTTTGAGCTCGGTCATGAGCAGATCATCAATATGCAAACGGCCGGCGGTATCGATGATAATCACTTCATATCCTTCCCTTTTGGCCTGCTCCACCGCCTGCACGCATATTTCAACGGGATCTTTCAGCTCGCCGGCGGTAAAAACACCGGCATTAATCTGCCGGCCCAGGACTGCGAGCTGTTCCATGGCCGCCGGCCGGTAAATATCGGCCGAAACCAGATAAACCTTCTTCTCGCGGGACAAAAAACGGGCCAGTTTCACGGCGGTTGTCGTCTTGCCACAGCCCTGCAAACCGACCAGCATCAGCGGAGCCGGGATGCGGGCGCCGAACTTGATATTGACATTGGCCCCGCCCATCAGCGTTATCAGGCGGTCATGGACAATCTTGACCACCTGCTGGCCGGGGGTAATGCTTTCCAAAACCTCTTTGCCGACCGCTTTTGCGCGCACATCTTCAATAAAATCCTTGACTACCTTGAAATTGACATCCGCCTCCAAAAGCGCGATCCGTATTTCTTTGAGGGCAATATTGACGCTTTCTTCGTTCAATAC
>CAYYBK010000185.1:0-4462 GCA_964470015.1 uncultured Syntrophales bacterium | reverse complement strand
ATTGGATTCCATCAAGAGCGCAGCAAAAAATCTGGCCGAAGAAGGATAGGGTAAGCACCTGATGCTACCGGAAGAGGCGATAGCATCCCGCAAACATGCTTGCGGGATGCTATCATTATATTAAGCCACCCAATCCGGCCGCTTTTATCAAAAGCGGTTGCTTAAGTTTTCATCATCTGCAAAACGCGGCCATCGTTTAAATCCAGCGGGGTATTTTGTATCGGTAGCGGCAGCAAGCGTTTATTAAAATTTGCACGGTTGCGGTACGTGGTTTTGATTGACAGGAAAATTCATTTTGCCTATACTTCACCACTCAAAGTTTGAAAATTTTCTTTAAGGCATTCCTCATCCTGCCGCCCAGAAGTTTAACAGGCACGGGATGATTATCTCTTTCGTCAATGATTCATTATCAGGTACAGGAGAGACAAATGAATAAAGCCGCAAAGAAGCATTCCCTGGAAAAACTTCAGTTATACGAAGCAGTTTTAAATAATATATTAAACGGTGTAATAATAACCGACCCGCAGGGACGGGTGATTTTTTTCAGTGAATCCTACGGAAGATTTTTAAACAAGGATCCCCGGGACCAGATCGGCAAGCATACGCTTGATGTCGTGGAAAATTCGCGTATGCACATAGTTGCGCAGACCGGCATTGCGGAGATTAACGATGCGCAGCGCATCATGGGTCATGACATGGTCGTCCAGCGTATCCCGATAAAAATAGACGATAAACTGGTTGCCGTTTTCGGCCAGGTGATGTTCGAAGACGTAAGGGATGTCCAGGCTTTGGCCAGCAAACTGAACATTCTGGAATCAAAAGTCAAACTCTACGAAAAAGAATTGGAGAACCTGCGGGCATCAAAATACAGCTGTAATAATATTATCGGGAAAAGCGCCGTGATGACGGAAGTGCGCTCACTGGCCATGAAGGCGGCTAAAGTCAATGCCCCCATCTTACTTACGGGTGAAAGCGGTACCGGTAAGGAATTGTTTGCCCATGCCATTCACCATGCCAGCGACCGCTATGCAGCGCCTTTTGTCAGAATCAATTGCGCCGCTATTCCCAAGGATTTGATGGAGAGTGAGCTTTTCGGTTATGAGCCCGGCGCTTATACCGGTTCCGGAAGCAAGAGCAAGCCCGGGAAATTTGAACTGGCCAATCAGGGCACCGTATTTCTTGATGAGATCAGTGAGCTGCCGCTGAATATGCAGCCGAAACTGTTGCGCGTTCTGGAAGAAAAGGAAATTGAACGGCTGGGAGGCAACCGCGTAATCAAATGCGACTTTCGCCTCATTGCCGCCACGCACGATAATCTGGAGCAGCTTGTCCGGGATGGTAAATTCCGGCAGGATCTATATTACCGGATAAATGTTATTCCCTTAAACATTCCGCCGTTGAGAGAGCGGAAGGAGGACATATTAATCCTTGCCAAACATCTTGTCGAAGGGCTTAATAAGGATTACGGAGTGAGCGTAAGCAAGATAGCCCCGGAAGTGATTAAGATATTTGAGGAGTTCGAATGGCCGGGAAATATCCGCGAATTGTCCAACGTTCTGGAACGTATGATGTGCTCCATGGATGGAACAGAAGATGTCCTCCAGGAAAAACATCTGCCGGAATTTTTCCTGGGGCGGACAAAACGGCCGGTTAAATCCGGATCGGAAGTATTGAAAAATATCAAGGCGGATTCGGAGAAGGAAGCCCTCCTGCAAGCGATGCGCATCTCGAATTATAATAAAAACAAAGCTTCCCGTTTATTGGGCATTCACCGGACAGCTCTTTATAAGAAGATGAAAAAATTCAACATTCCTTTGGATGCTACAACGTTGTAGCAAAATGGCTACATGCATAATATCAACTACATCAGCGGTAAATCTCGCATTTGTTTATACGGATATTTTTTGCGCGGTTTATTGTATAAATTGCTCTACTGATTTTTTCTGATCGGGCAGAGGGAAATTTGTTAAAAAAGCCGCAATATCAATGCATTAAATAAAATAGCAGCTATTGGTATCTTCTTTGCTTATTACTGTAAAAATTTGCATTAATTATTACAGGGGAGGTGATAAACGTATCAAGAGATTGATTGCAGTAGTAATAATTACCGGCATTAATTACCAATTCACGGCATTAGCGTAGCGGATATCAGCGGAGAACTAAAGTTCGCAATTCCTTTGCTTTCCTGGGGAATTTAAGAGGGCGTAACGGAATGATCGGCAATAAAAATATTTATTAAAGGATTGGACCCATGGAAAAAAACAACAATGAAAGAAATGAGCAGGCGGGGGCGGGTAAAAAGAATAAGGTAATATCAGCAGCGGAAGCGGTAAAATTAATAAAAAGTAATTCCACTGTAGCAACAGCGGGGTTTGTCGGCAACGGCTTTCCCGAGGAGCTGGCCATTGAATTGGAAAAACGGTTTCTGGAAACAGGCGAACCGAAGAATCTGTGTTTACTTTATGCCGCCGGTCAGGGTGACGGCAAAGAGCGCGGACTCAATCATTTCGCCCACGAAGGCCTGGTAAAAAGAGTTGTCGGCGGCCATTGGGGATTGGCGCCAAAACTGGGCAAAATGGCGCTGAATAACAAAATAGAAGCCTATAACTGGCCGCAGGGGACAGTGGCTCAGCTTTTCCGGGAAATTGCGGCAAAACGGCCGGGTCTTTTCACGCGCGTCGGTCTCAAAACATACTGCGATCCGCGCCTTGACGGCGGCAAGATGAACGCCATGACCAAAGAAAATCTGGTCGAACTGGTCCAATTCAACGGCCTTGATTATCTATGGTATAAGGCAATGCCCATTAATGTTTCGCTGGTCAGGGGCACGACCGCCGATCTGAAAGGGAACATTACTTTCGAGAAGGAAGCTCTTTATCTCAATGCGCTGGAGATGTGCCAGGCGGCAAGAAATTCCGGAGGGATAATAATTGTCCAGGTGGAAAGACTGGCCGAAAGCGGAACTCTCCGGGCACGGGATGTTGTTATTCCGGGCATCTTGGTTGATTACATCGTCGTTGCTCATCCGGAAAATCACTGGCAGACCTTTAGCGAACAGTATAATCCGGCCTACAGCGGGGAATTAATAGTTCCCCAGCATACGATAAAACCACTGGCCCTTGACGAGAGAAAAATCATCGGCAGAAGGGCGGTTATGGAGTTGCGGCATAATACGATCGTCAATCTGGGCATCGGCATGCCGGAGGCTGCCTCGATTGTGGCTGCGGAAGAGGGAGTGCAGGATTACATGACTCTGACTGTTGAGCCCGGTCCGATCGGCGGCATTCCTGCCGGCGGTTTGAGCTTTGGTGCCGCCTCCAACTATGAATGTCTGGTCGCGCAGGCCCAGCAGTTTGATTTCTATGACGGCGGCGGGATCGATCTGGCCTTCCTGGGTCTGGCCCAGGCCGATGAAAAAGGCAATCTTAATGTGAGTAAGTTCGGACCTAAGTTTGCCGGCTGCGGCGGTTTTATTGACATTACCCAGAATGCAAAAAAAGTATTTTTCCTGGGCACCTTCACCGCCGGTGATTTGCAGATCAGTACAAAGGATGGCGAGCTTGTGATTGTTAAAGAAGGCCCGATCAAAAAATTTGTCAAAAAAGTAGAACATATTACGTTCAGCGGAGATTACGCGCTGGAAGTGAACCAGCCCGTACTTTATATTACGGAGAGAGCAGTCTTTAAGCTGACGCCGGAAGGCCTCGAATTAATCGAAATCGCGCCGGGTATGGACCTTCAGAAGCATATTTTGGATCAAATGGAATTTAAACCGCTCATCAAAGGCACGCCCAAGCTGATGGATAAACGGTTTTTTATGGATGCAAAAGTTGGCTTTAAATCTTTCCTGCCGTAAAAGATCGGAGGCTGCAGGTAACTGATCAAAACCAACGGATTGACGAATTTCAGCGCAAAACAACCACCACGCGGTGACGTGCGGTGGTTGTTTTGTTTTCGCAGTTGTTTTCCTTTATGCGGTGAAATTAAATGTAACGTAAAAACAACGGGATACATCTATCATATTGGGTACAGTCCATCCGCCGCTAAAAATAATCTTGAATGCTATATGAAAGGAATAGTAATGTTCTTCGAAAAAGGAACAGAAAAAGGAATAAAAAATGAAACTGCCTGCAAACAACATCATCGATAACCATGTTACGGTGATTGGCGATCCGTCTTACCCCTGCTGGGTGATCAAAGGCACCCGTAAAAATCTAATGATCGATGCCGGTCTTAATCTGCTTGGTCCGCTTTACATAAATTCCCTGAACGCAATTCTGGGAAACAAAGATTTCCTGAATTATCTTTTCCTGACACATTCTCATTATGATCATCTGGGAGCGGCCAGTTTTCTCAAAAAAATCATACCGGCGCTTGTTATCGGCGCGCACGAAAGGGTCGAACAGCTTTTACGGAAAGAAGCAGCGCTTGCGCTGATGAATCGGTTGAGCGACAGCGAATC
>CAYYBK010000184.1:0-4498 GCA_964470015.1 uncultured Syntrophales bacterium | reverse complement strand
TTTTTTTATTTTTTTAGCTTTAGCGCCAAGGTCTGCCTGATAGGATCATGACCATTTACAAAGGTAAATGAACCGTGGGCAGATGATTATCAGCTCACGGTTTTTTTTTGCCATAAACTTAAGCAGCATAAAAACGGAGGGGGAAAATGAAAAAAATCAATGTAGTGTTAACGGGCATGATGGCGGCGGTTTTGCTGCTTGCCGGTTATACATGCGGACAGGCCAAAACAATAAAGGTAGGCGCAGCCATTAATCTGACCGGTCCCGCATCGACTTGGGGACAATTTCACGAAAAGGGCCAACGCGATTATTTCCGTTATGTCAATGACGTCAAAGGGGGCGTTGCGGGCAATAGAATTGAGATGATCTCCGTTGATACTGCGTATAAGGTGCCGGACGCGATTGCCGCCGTCAAGAAGTTTGCCCTTCAGGATAAAGTCGACATGATTGCTACCTGGGGTGCCGGCGAAGGTCTGGCGGCAAAGCCGATTGTACAAAAATATAAGATACCGACGATCAATTATTCAACGAGCTGGGAAATCCTGGAAAAGCCTTTTGAATATATGTATCTGCCCTTCGGCAGTTATAAGATGGATTGTTATGCGGTCCTGGAATATATCCGGGCTGTCCACAACGGGAAAGATGCCCCCAAAGTCGGGCTTCTTACCTACAATAATGCCTATGGACGGTCGATTCATGAACCCAGTAAGGAGTATGCGGCCAAATTGAATGTCAATATTGTCGCCGTTGAAGAATTTCCCCCGAAAACAGTGGACCTGAATACAGAACTGCTGCGCCTGCAGAAGGCCGGGGCGGAGTATATCTTTATGCAAATGCTGCCCTCCGCGATAATAACCGCCTTTAAAAGCGCGGATCGCATTAATTACAGCCCCCTGTTTTTAGGGACATGGACGTCAACTGATCCTGATTTTTTCAAAATGAGCAACGGATTGGTCCGCGACCGCCTTGTCATTCAGTTTCCCGGCGTTCTGCCGACGGATAAAGTTCCCGCCATGGATATTATGAAAGAGCTTTGGAAACGTTATAAGACAGTGGATAAGTTCGATGCTTCCTATTGGGAGGGTGTTGCTGTGGGAATGATTATGGAAAGAGCCTTTCTCCGGGCTTATGAAAAGAGTAAGGAAATCAATCCGGAAACCATCAATGCGGCAATGGAATCATTCCGCGACGAAGATTTCGGCGGTTTGATTCCCAAAGTCACTTATACCAAGGAAGATCATGGCGCATCATTTACGGCCCGGATGGTCAAGGTGAAGGAAGACGGTTCCTATATCCCGTTGACTAATTTTTATATTCCCGGCAAAAGTAAAATTAAACTGATCAAATAAGCAGCGAAGGACAGCAATGAAAGCTTTTCGTGGCCGGCCTTCAATCATGAGCAGCCGGCGGGAGGAAGATAAAAAAGCGGAACTGGCCATTAAAGATTTGCGGCTGAGTTTTGGTGGTGTTATTGCCGTCAAAGACGTCGATCTGCATGTACATACCGGGGAGTTGATGGCTGTTATCGGCCCCAACGGCGCCGGTAAAACCAGTCTGCTCAATTGCATTACCGGATTTTACCGCCCGCAAAAAGGCCGGATAATTTTTAATGACCGGGATATTACCGATCTGCATACGCATGAACTGATCGGCGCCGGTATCGGCAGGACATTTCAAAATATTGAATTATTTCCGGGCATGACGGTCCTTGCCAATATGACACTGGCGCGTCATATTCACTGTCATTACAGCTTCATCGGCTCTTGTTTCTTCTCACCGGCGGTGAAAAAAGAAGAAATCAGGCACCGGCAGATTCTGGAGGAAATAATCGATTTTCTGGAAATGCAGCCGATCCGCAAGAAATCCGTGGGATCGCTTCCCTACGGCATGATGAAAAGAGTGGAGTTGGGGCGGGCGCTGGCTTTGGAGCCGCGTTTGCTCATTTTAGACGAACCGTTTGCCGGAATGAACCTGGAAGAAAAAGAAGACATGGTGCGTTTCCTCCTGGAGTTAAATCATAACTGGGGGCTGACGATGATTTTAGTTGAACATGATATGTCCATTGTCATGAGCATCGCCCAGCGGATTATGGTTTTGAATTTCGGCGAAAAACTGGGCGAAGGTTCACCCGAGGAAATAAGCAGTCACCCCGAGGTAATTAAGGCTTATTTGGGCGACGGGGGAAAGTTGCAGTAATTTGTTCGTTAAGAGGCGAATAATTTGAATCCGGCAATGCAAAAAGAGCCTTTGCTCCTGAATACGCTTCCGCGGATTCTGCGGGAAAACGCCGCCAGCTACGGCAATACGAAGACCGCTATCCGGGATAAGGCCTACGGTATCTGGCAGAAATACTGTTGGGCTGATTTCTACCTGTATATGGAAAAAACAGCCGCCGGCTTTGCTTCTCTGGGCCTGAAGCGGGGCGAAACACTCTGCATGATTGTCGATAACCATCCCGAATGGCTTTTTTCGGCCATTGCCGCTTACGCTTTGGGGGCGACAACGCTGAATCTGTTTACGTCCTCCGTTGCCGCGGAACTCTCCACATCGATCAAACGCGTCAGTGCTCCCATTATTGTAGTGCAGGATCAGGAGCAGGTAGACAAGCTCCTGGAAGTTAGAGAAAAGCTGCCGCAGATTAGAAAAGTCGTTTATATCGACCCCACGGGAATGACGTCGTACGAGAGCAATCCCTGGCTGATCAGTTACGCAAAACTGCTGGAAACGGGCGAAGTGCTTCTTGGGGAGAAGAATGATTTCATTGTGGAAGAAATCAATAAAGGACGGCCTGATGATATTGCCTTAATGATTCAGACTTCGGGAACCACCGGCATCCCCAAGCTGGCCATGCTTTCCCACCGTAATCTGATTGCCATCGCTGCCCAGTGGACGGAAGCCAATGGCCTGAATCCGGAGGATAACTGGATATCCATTTCACCTCCAGCCTGGATCGTTGATCAAATGTGGTGCCTGGGAGTGGCCCTGAAGAGCGCCATGGCGATTAATTTCCCTGAAACGGCCGAAACGATGCTGGAAGACTTTCGTGATATCGGCCCTTCTGTGATTATTACATCTTCCCGTTTTTGGGAAGATATGGCTTCCCGCATCAGGGTAAAAATATCGGACGCCGGTTGGCTCAAAAAAAGACTGTTCTATTGGGGCGAACAGGTGGGCAAATCGGTTGTCGAAAATACCGCGAAAAAAAATACAATTTCTCCGGTGCTTAAATTATTGTACAAAATAATGTCATTGCTTGTTTACCGTCCCCTGTTGGATCGCCTGGGTTGTGCACGCTTTCGTAGCGCTTTTACCGGCGGTCATCCCATCAGCCCGGATGTTATTCTTTTCTTCCGTGCCGTTGGTCTGAATCTGAAGCAATGCTACGGTTTGACGGAAGCGGGCGGAATATTCCAGATTCAGCCGGACAATGAAGTTAAATTGGAAACAGTCGGGAAACCTTTGCCGCTGACCGCAGTAAAAATTGCCGCCGATCAGGAAGTGCTGGTGAAAAGTCCCGCCACTTTTTCCGGATATTATAATGATTATGAAGCTACACAAAATGCTTTCCTCGACGGCTGGTTGAAGACCGGTGACGCCGGTTACATCGACGATGACGGCCATTTATTAATAATCGGCCGGAAAGAAGATATAATCCGCAATAAAAGCGGGGAGGCTTTTTCTCCAGATTTTATTGAAACCAGACTGAAGTTCAGTCCTTATATTAAAGAGGCGGTAATTTTCGGCGAGAGCCGTCCTTTTATCACCGCCATGATCAATATCGATATGGGCAATGTCGGCAACTGGGCGGAAGAGCGGATGATCCCTTACACAACCTATATGGATCTTTCGCAGCAGCCGGCAGTGGAAGAATTAATTCTCAAGGAAGTGCGCAAGGTAAACGAGCAGCTGCCCACTTTGATGAAGATCAAATCTTTTGTTTTACTCTATAAACTTTTGGATGCGGATGAAGAGGAACTCACACGCACCGGCAAGGTAAGGAGACGTTTTGTTTACGGTCTCTATATTAAGATTATCGAAGCCATGTATCGTAATGAAAAGAATGTGCGGGTGAAAGGAAAGGTGCGTTACCGTGACGGACGGGTCGGAGAAATTGAAACAACAGTCAATATAATCAAAATCGAATAAAAAGGATTTTAAAATGGACTTTTTTCTTCAGTTGTTGGTCAACGGCATTTGCGTCGGATTGCTTTATGGGATATCCGCCATGGGGTTTGTTATGATTTTCAAATCGTCCAGCGTGCTGAATTTCGCCCACGGTGAGCTTTTGGCCTTGGGAGCGTTCTTTTTTCTGGCGTTAATTACCTGGGCCAATCTGCCCATTGTAGTTGCTTTCGTTTTAACGCTTGTTGCCAGTTTTATTCTGGGTTTTGTCATCGAGAGGTTCTTTTTAAGGCCGTTGATCGGGGAGAAGCTCATTTTTGTTATCATGCTGACGGTGGGGCTGGCGGCCATGTTCAAGGGGATAATCCTACTGATC